>NZ_CP106759.1:4067500-4120518 GCF_025642255.1 Stenotrophomonas maltophilia | reverse complement strand
CAGCAATAATCGTCCGATGGCCGGGGTGGGGGCGCGACAAGGCGCCCAAACACAGGCCGGAAAGGGGGGAAATGGATGGCTCAGACTACCACCGAGCGCCCGCCTTCGGAATGCTTGTCCCCTACTTATTCACAAAAACATCCACAGCTATTGCACAGGCCGGTGAATTCGCGTAGTCCCCAGGGCTTGACGCGGGGTGGGGTACCTCTCTAGAATTTCCGGTTCTTTCCGTCCCATTCATACGAGAGGCCCCAATGGCCACCAAGCGCACCTACCAGCCCAGCAACCTCAAGCGTAAGCGCGACCACGGCTTCCGTGCCCGTATGAAGACCGCTGACGGCCGCAAGATCCTGTCGCGTCGCCGCGCCAAGGGCCGCAAAGTCCTGAGCGCCTGATTGCCATGCCGCACATCGCGGCAGACGCAATCCCTTCGACAGTGAATACTGCAGACCCGCGCAAGCGATTCCCTCGCTCTGCGCGGGTTCGCACGCGTGCCGAATACTCAACGGTCTTCAACGGCGCCCGCCGTGTGTCCGATCCGCTGATGACCCTGCACTGGCTGCCGGCTGACCGGCCGGCCAGGCTGGGTCTGGCGGTTTCCCGCAAGGTCGATCCGAACGCCGTCGGGCGCAACCGGATCAAGCGCGTCCTGCGCGACATCCTGCGTCAGACACGAACCGATATCCAGCCAGGCGACTTTGTCGTCGTGGCCCGTAGTGCTGCGCGTCATGCCAGCAACGACGACATCCGCCAGGCCTTCCTGCGCCTGCTGCGCCGCCTGCGTGCATTGCCCGCGCCGGGCGTGGACGGCACAATGCCGCCGCCTGATGGCATCGCAACTCCCTCTTTGACCGAGCCGGCACCGCGTTCCGGCCCCGCCGAGCCTGTCCGCTGATGAACCAGACCCGCGTATTTCTCATTTTTGCCTGGCTGATGGTGGCCGTGCTGCTGTGGATGGAGTGGAGCCGCGAGCAGGCCGCTCCGACCCCTGCTCCGACGACCCGTTCTGCCCCGGCCGCGGCGCAGACCGTGCCGGGCGCCGCCGCAGGCAGCGTTCCCAGCGCCCAGGTGCCGGCGGCCCCGGGCCAGGCGCCCACGCAGGCCCAGGCCAGCGCGACCCCGGCCGCCCAGCGCGTGACCGTCACCACCGACGTCCTGCGCCTGGTGCTGGACGGGGGCCGCGTGCTCGACGCCGAGCTGCTGCAGTTCCCGCAGACCAAGGATGAAGGCAGCCCGCCGGTCCGCCTGCTGACCGAAGATCCCGCGCATCCGTACAGCGCGATCAGCGGCTGGGCCAGCCAGGACAAGAACGCCCCGGTGCCCGGCGCCGACGGTTTCAAGCTGGTCGGTGACACCCGCGACTTCGTGCTGGCCAAGGGTCAGAACGAACTGCAGATCCCGTTCGTGTGGACCGCCGACAACGGCGTGACCATCAAGCGCACCCTGACCGTCTCGCGCAACGAGTACGCCGTGCGCTTCAAGGATGAAGTCAGCAATGCCGGCGCCACCACGTGGAACGGCTACGTCTACCGCACCCTGGACCGCACCCCGACCATCCTGTCGCGGAGCATGACCAACCCGGATTCCTTCAGCTTCAACGGCGCCACCTGGTACGACAACGACAAGAAGTACCAGCGTCGTGCGTTCAAGGATTACCTGGAGGACGGTGCGCTGAACCAGAACATCACCGGCGGCTGGCTGGCGATGCTGCAGCACCACTTCTTCACCGCGTGGATCCCGCAGAAGGACCAGGTTGCCCACTACGTGCTGTCGCAGGTGGACGGTCGTGACCTGATCGAGGCGCGCGGACCGGCCTTTACCCTGGCCCCGGGCCAGTCCACCAGCACCGAAGCGCGCCTGTGGGTCGGCCCCAAGCTGGTCAACCTGATCGCCAAGGAAGACGTGCCGGGCCTGGACCGCGTGGTCGACTACAGCCGTTTCTCGATGATGGCGGTGATCGGCCAGGGCCTGTTCTGGGTGCTCAACCAGGTGCACAAGCTGGTCGGCAACTGGGGCTGGGCGATCGTCGGCCTGGTGGTGCTGCTGAAGCTGGTGCTGTACCCGCTGTCGGCCGTGCAATACAAGAGTGGCGCCAAGATGCGCCGCTTCCAGCCGCGCATCCAGCAGCTGAAGGAACGCTATGGCGATGACCGCCAGAAGTTCCAGACCGCGATGATGGAGCTGTACAAGAAGGAGAAGATCAATCCGATGGGCGGCTGCCTGCCGATCCTCATCCAGATGCCGATCTTCTTCGCCCTGTACTGGGTGCTGGTGGAGTCGGTCGAACTGCGCCAGGCGCCGTGGCTGGGCTGGATCCAGGACCTGACCGCGCGTGACCCGTACTTCATCCTGCCGGTGATCAACGTGGCGGTGATGTGGTTCACCCAGAAGCTCACGCCTGCGCCGGGCATGGACCCGATGCAGCAGAAGATGATGCAGTTCATGCCGCTGGTGTTCGGCGTCATGATGGCCTTCATGCCGTCCGGCCTGGTCCTGTACTGGGTGGTCAACGGCGGCCTGGGCCTGCTGCAGCAGTGGTGGATGACCAAGCGCCATGGCGGCGACCCGGTCCCGGCCACCGCCGCGTCGGCTCCGGTCAAGAAGAAGTAATCGGTAGAGTCGGCCGCTGGCCGGCTGACCGCAGCAGAAGCCCGCCGCAAGGCGGGCTTTTCGCATGCGGCGTTAGAATTCCCCGCACACCGTTCCTCCCACTTCCGAGTTGGCCATGCCACGTGCGTCGTCGTTCCGCCTGTTCCTTCCTTCGCTGCTGCTTACCCTGGCCGTTGCCGGCTGTGGTGACAAGGACGCGAAGGCACCGGCGACCACCGTCACCCAGCCCAGCGCGCAGGCGGCGGCGGCCGCCGATCCGGCCGCTGCGCCGTTGCTGGCTGCGTTGCAGAGGCAGCTCGACGGCTACCGCCGGATCATCGTGTTGCTGGCCGACGAGGAACAGCAGTCGGCCGCCGATCGTGGTAGGTCCACACGCGTGGGCCAGCAGCTGTTCCACGATGGGCTGGAGCAGCGCACGGCGATCGCCGCGCAGTTCGATACGCTGCTGCGTGGTTCCAGCTCCCAGCGTTTCGCCACTCTCGGCACCGTGCTGGACTACATCGAGTCGGCGCCGGAACTGTTCGACGCCGACCGCCTGGCCTTCCGCGAAGTGCTGCGCGATCTGCATGAGCGCATCGGCACCGACTCTTCGCTGCCGGCGGTGAAGCTGCACCAGCGCATCGGCGAGGATCTGGAAGCGCTCGATGAGATCGAGCGCAACTACAACCAGGAACTGACCCGCATCTTCAGCCGTTTCGAGCGCACCCGTGCCATCGGGCTCAAACGCGAGAAGTGGGAGGACTACATCGCCCACCTGCGCAAGGACTACAGCCGCGAAGCGATCCTGCGCGACTACGGGGTGATCGAGCCGTATCCGATGTCGATGAAGGACAGCGACCGCGAGATCTTCGGCCGCGACCTGCCGGCCAAGACCGTGGTGCTGACCTTCGACGATGGCCCGCATAAGGCTTATACCGATGAAGTGGTGGCCATCCTCAAACGCTACGACGTGCCGGGCGTGTTCTTCGAGGTCGGTCGCAACCTCGGCAAGGTCGAAGCCGATGGCAAGGTCAGTCTCGGCCCGATGGCGAAGATCAGCCGCCAGCTGATGGAAGACGGCTATGCGGTGGGCAACCACAGCCTGACCCATGCGCAGCTCTCGCGCACCACCGGTGATGCGCTGCGCCAGCAGGTGCTGGACACCGATACGCTGTTGAAGGATGTGGACAGCAAGCGCGCGCCGCTGTTCCGCTTCCCGTACGGTGCGCGCAACGCCGAAGGCATGCAGCTGCTGAACGAGGCCGGACTGAAGTCGATCATGTGGAACATCGACTCGATGGACTGGGCCGATCCGGTGCCGGAATCGATCGTGCAGCGCGTGCTCGACCAGGTGAACAAGGAACAGCGCGGCATCATCCTGTTCCACGACATCCACGATCGCGCAGTGAAGGCGCTGCCGCAGATCCTCGACCGGCTGATTGCCGACGGTTACCAGTTTGCCGGCTGGAACGGCCGCGATTTCACCGTGGCGCGTGCGCGCAAGGGTGATGCCGGTGCCGCCACCGTCACCACCGGCTACGAGAAATCATGGGCGATCGTGGTCGGTATCGACAGCTACGCCAAGTGGCCGAAACTGGAATACGCCAGCCATGATGCGCAGGCGGTCGCCGACACTCTGACCGGGCAGTTCGGCTTCCCGTCCTCGCAGGTGATCGTGCTGAAGAACGAGCAGGCCACGCGCAACAACATCCTCGCCGCCTTCCACGACCGCCTGGCCGATGACCGCACCGGAAAGAATGACCGCGTGTTCGTGTTCTTCGCTGGCCACGGCGCCACCCGCCAGCTCGCCTCCGGACGCGACCTTGGCTACATCATCCCGGTCGATTCGGACCCGAAGGAGTTCGCCACCGACGCCATCGCGATGACCGACATCCAGAACATCGCCGAGAGCATGCAGGCCAAGCACGTGCTGTTCGTGATGGATGCCTGCTACAGCGGCCTGGGCCTGACCCGTAGTGGCCCCTCGTCGTCGTCGTTCCTGCGCGAGAACGCGCGTCGCAGCGCGCGGCAGATGTTGACCGCCGGCGGTGCCGACCAGCAGGTGGCCGACGCCGGCCCGAACGGGCACTCGGTGTTCACGTGGGTGCTGCTGCAGGCATTGGCCGGCAAGGGCGATCTCAACGGCGACGGCCTGATCACCGGTACCGAACTGGCCGCCTACGTGGCGCCGGCAGTATCGGCCGTTTCGCACCAGACGCCGGCCTTCGGCAGCCTGCCCGGTTCGCAGGGCGGCGAGTTCGTGTTCCAGGTTCCGGACAGCCAGGAATTCCTCAACGCCGATACGCGCCAGCTGACTGCCGATGCGATCGCACTGAACAACAAGGTCGAGGCCGCCAGTGAAGCCAAGGGCAGCCAGACGCCAGTGACCGTGGCCGACCTGCAGGGCGGCAGGGCCAAGCTGGTGGTGCCCAGCGCCGGTCCTGCGTCGGATCGCCAACGCGCGCAGCAAGCCAATGACCGAGGTCTGCAGCTGTACCGGGAAAAGCAGTACGACGAGGCGGTCGCGCAGTTCACCGAGGCGCTGAAGCTTCGCCCGGACTTCGCCCAGGCCGCGAACAACCTCGGCTTCGTCTACTACCGCCAGCAGCGCTACGCTGAAGCTGCGCGCTGGCTGGAGAACACGCTGAAGATCGACCCATCGCGCGCCGTGGCCTATCTGAATCTGGGCGATGCCTACTTCAACGCCGGCGACAAGGCCAAGGCGAAGCAGGCCTACACCACCTACCTGGCGCTGCAGCCGCAGGGCAGTGGTGCTGCACAGGCGCGCGCACAGCTGGAGAAACTCTGAGTGATGAACGACGCGACCCGCACCGACACCATTGTCGCCATCGCCAGCGCGCCAGGTGCAGGTGGCGTCGGCATTCTGCGCCTGTCCGGCCCGCGCGCCGGCGCCATCGCCAACGCACTGGGCGCAACCGGCCTGCGCCCACGTCACGCGCATTACGCACGTCTACGCGACGCCGACGGCGAGGTGATCGACGATGGCATCGTGCTGTGGTTCCCGGCACCGAACAGCTTCACCGGCGAAGAAGTGGTGGAATTGCAGGGCCATGGCAGCCCGGTGTTGCTGCAGCAACTGGTTGCACGCTGCATCGCGCTCGGCGCGCGGCAGGCGCGGCCCGGTGAGTTCAGCGAGCGCGCCTTCCTCAACGGCAAGCTCGATCTGGCTCAGGCCGAGGCCATCGCCGATCTGATCGCTGCGGACGACAACCGCGCCGCGCGTGCTGCCCGTCGCTCGCTGGATGGGGTGTTCTCGCGGCGCATCGACGCCGTGGTCGAGCAGCTGGTGCTGCTGCGCGTGCATGTGGAAGCGGCCATCGATTTTGCCGATGAGCCGCTGGATACGCTGGGCGGCGCGCAGGTGCGCCGCGGGCTGGAACTGGCACGCAGCGACCTGGCCCTGCTGCGCCGCGATGCCGAGCGTGGCCGTCGCCTGCGCGATGGCCTGCACGCGGTGCTGATCGGCCCGCCCAACGCCGGCAAGAGTTCGTTGCTCAATGCGCTTGCCGGCAGCGAACGCGCCATCGTCACCGACATCGCCGGCACCACGCGCGACACGCTGCGCGAGACCATCCGCCTGGATGGACTGGAGCTGACCCTGGTCGATACCGCCGGCCTGCGCGACGGTGGCGACGCCATCGAACGCGAAGGCATGCGCCGCGCGCGCGTGGAGATCGAACGCACCGACCTGGCGCTGATCGTGCTGGATGCACGCGATCCGGCGGCGGGAGAGGCGGCCATCGGCGAAGCGGTGAGGGCTGTGCCGCACAAGGTCTACATCCACAACAAGTCGGATCTGCTGCAGGCCGGCCCAACCGTGGACGATCCGGACCGTGTGTTCGTTTCGGCCGCCACCGGTGCAGGACTCGACGACCTCCACGCGCGCCTGCGCGCGATCGCGTCGGCAGGCGCGGGCGAACAGGTGGACGGCGAGTTCTCCGCGCGCACCCGCCACGTGGATGCAATCGAGCGTGCGCAGGAACATGCCCGTCGCGCTGATGGCGAGCTGGCCCACGAACACCTGGAATTGGCAGCCGAAGAGCTGCGCCTGGCGCATGACGCGCTGGGCGAGATCACCGGGCAGATGAGCGCCGATGACCTGCTGGGACGGATCTTCTCCAGCTTCTGCATCGGCAAGTAAGCCGGGGTCAGATTCCCGCAGGGGCTCTGACCCCGTTTGCCACATGGGGTGACAGCCGTTGCGGGGATCCGACCCCAGGTCCCCCACCTGTCACATTGCCGCCGCATACTGCCGCCCATCACCTACCGTTGGGGGACGTTGCAGTGAAGTCGTGGGGTTGTGCGTTGCTGTTGTCGCTGGCCGTGGCACCATCGGTGGCCATGAGTGCTGAATCCTCTCTCCCGGCCGCGGCCAAGGCGTCGGTCTATGGTCATCGCGGCGCCAGCGCGCTGCTGCCGGAACACACCCTGGCTGCGTATGCACAGGCCATCGCCGACGGAGCCGACTACATCGAACCGGACCTGGTGATGACCCGGGACGGGGTGATGGTGGCCCGCCATGAGAACGAGATCGGGGGCACCACCGATGTCGCCTCGCATCCCGAATTCGCCAGCCGCCGCACCCGCAAGGTCATCGACGGGCAGACGGTGGACGGATGGTTCACCGAAGACTTCACCCTGGCCGAGCTGAAGACGCTGTACGCGCGCGAACGCCTGCCCGACCTGCGCAGCACCGCCTACGACGGCCAGTTCCGCATCGCCAGTCTCGATGAAATCCTCGCCTTCCTGGTCCAGCAGGCCGGCCGCGCCAATCGAGGCATCGGTCTGGTGCCGGAGATCAAGCATCCGACCTACTTCCAGTCCATCGGTCTGCCGATGGAAGACAAACTGTTGGCCGCGCTGCGTGGCAATGCCTACACCAACGTCGGCCCGGTCACCATCCAGTCCTTCGAGACCGCCAACCTGCGTTACCTGCGCAGCAAGATCCCGCAGGACAGCAACATCCGCCTGCTGCAGCTGCTGTGGAAGGGCGATACCCAGCCGGCCGACGTCGCCAAGGCCGGGGGCACGCTGACCTATGCACAGATGATGACTCCAGCGGGCCTGAAGGACATCGCGGCCTATGCCGATGGCATCGGTCCTGAACTGCGCTCGATCATTCCGCTGGACGTCAACGGTGCACTGGGAACGCCGACCGCGCTGGTGCGCGATGCGCACGCGGCCGGCCTGATGGTGATCCCGTATACCTTCCGCCCGGAGAATCAGTTCCAGCCCAGCAACCTGCGCAGGGGGGCGGACAACGCGCGCAACGCCGAAGGCTCGATCGCCGAGATGCGCGCCTATCTGGCCACCGGCATCGATGCGTTCTTCACCGATGACCCGGCGCTGGGCCGGCAGGCGGTGGATGGCACTGGCGCGGCGGGCAACGCGGCGAACTGACACGTCAACGCCGCCGGGCATGGCCCGGCGCTACCCGGGATGCCGGTGAACCGTAGCGCCGGGCGATGCCCGGCGGACCCATCCCACCTCAGCCGCGCGGTTCGTCCGGCCGCCGGAACGGGATGACCACGTAATCCTGCCCTTCGCGCGGCTGCCACAGGACCGGCACACGGTGTGGCGACGGCGGCTCCAGTTCATCGTCGGCCAGCGGTTCTGCGTTGTCTTCCTCGTCCTCCCAGCTGTAGCGCGGACGCGGTGGCAGCGGGTCGGCGGTGCGGAACAGCAGCGCTGCGATGATGCCGGCGAAGGCGCCGCCCATGTGCGATTGCCAGGACACGCCGTCGGCATGCGGCAGGATGGTCATCAGCATGCCACCGTAGAACAGCATGCCGATCAGGCCGGTGGCGATGGCGGCGCGGTCGCGGCGCAGCAGGCCGAGGCCGGCGAGCAGGAACATCAGGCCGTGGGTCACGCCACTGGCACCCAGATGGACGCTGCCGGGATTGCCCAGCATCCATGCGCCCACACCCGATCCCAGCCAGAGCAGGGGCAGGGCGCGGACGGTGGCCCTGGGATAGACGCTTCCGGCCAGGGTGCCGAGGATCAGGATCGCGATGCTGTTGGCGGCGATGTGCTCGACCGAGGCATGCAGCAGCGGGCCGCCGAGCAGGCCGAGCAGGCCCTTGGCTTCCAGCGGCGCTACCGCCCAGGGGCGCCAGTCGAACGTGCCCTGCAGGGCGAACACGACCACCAGCACCAGCACGGCGGCCAGGCTGACATTGAACGCCCGCAGGATGCGGAGGCGGTCGTTGCGGGGGGCCGGCACGTCGCCGGCGGGCAGGGGCGCGTTGCTGTTCATACCTCAAGCAATGGCGGTGGCTGGCGCGAAACCAAGGCCACCGCTGCGGGAGAGTGGAAGCGGCCAGCGGGACAATCCCGCTGGCCATGTCTGCCAGCCGCGATCAGGCCTGGCCTTCGCCTTCCTTGGGCGGGTACTTCAGGCTCAGCACGACGGTGGCGGCAATGATCAGCGCGACCACGCCCAGCGAGACCGGGGTCGGGATCTTGAACAGGTCGATGATCATCATCTTGATGCCGATGAAACCCAGCACCAGTGCCAGGCCGTACGGCAGCAGGTGGAACCGGTCGGCCATGCCGGCCAGCAGGAAGAACATCGCACGCAGGCCCAGTACCGCGAACACGTTGGAGGTCAGCACGATGAACGGATCGGTGGTGATCGCGAAGATCGCCGGGATGCTGTCCACCGCGAAGATCACGTCGGTGACGGCGATCAGGATCAGCACCGCGAACAACGGGGTGAACCAGCGCACGCCGTCGCGCTTCACGCTCAGGGCGTTGCCTGCGTACTCCGGCAGCAGGCGAAGGTGCTTGCGCATCCAGCGCAGGGCCGGGTTGCTCTCCAGGTCCGGCTCCTGTCCGGCGGCAAACCACATCTTCCAGCCGGTGAACAGCAGGAAGGCGCCGAACACGTAGAGCAGCCAATGGAACTGGCTGATCAGCACGCTGCCGGCGAAGATCATGATCGTACGCAGCACGATCGCGCCCAGGATGCCGATGATCAGCACCTTCTGGCGCTGTTCCTCCGGCACCGCGAAGTAGCTCATGATCATCAGGAAGACAAAGATGTTGTCCACCGCCAGCGCCTTCTCGACCAGGTAGCCGGTCAGGAACTCGAGACCGACCTTGTTGGCCACGACCTGGCCGGCCGTCTCATTCAGGTAGTACCAGAGGCCGGCGTTGAACAGCAGGGCCAGCGCGACCCAGCCGATGGACCACCACAGGGCCTCCTTGAAGGTGACCTTGTGCGGGCCACCATGGCGCATCAACACGAGGTCGACCAGCAGGGCGATGACCACCACCGCTGCGAAGCCGCCCCACAACCACATGTTACCGATCGTCTGCATTGGGAATGTCCGTTGGAAAGATGAATGCCAGGCCGGACGGCGAGGATCTGCAACGGAGGATCGGGAGGGGATCCAGGGACAGAGCTTCGCCAGTACGGCGAAGGTCTCGCTCGCAGCTCCAGTCGGCTGGAACTGCCGTTGCACCGGAGCCTGCGGGCTCGAAATGACGGCGACAACGTCTGGGAGCTACTCCCCTTCTGGCGCCGATTCTGCGGCCTGCCGCGTCCGCCGTCAAATGCCCGGGCACCGGGGGCTGATCCCCGCAGGGGCCCCGAGCCCATGTTCCCGCCAGAGAGGGGTCAGAGCCCCTGCGGGGATCTGACTCCCGGCGGCCGGTTTACAATAGGTGGATGAATACCCCCCTTCCCGTTGTCCGCCTCAAGAACGCGTGGCGCTCCAGCCACCCGTGGATCTTCCAGAAACTGGTCGAGAAGCCGACCGTCCGGCCCAAGCCCGGTTCCCTCGTCGACGTGGTCGGGGTGGACGGGGAATTCATCGGGCGCGGGTTCTACAACGGGCACTCGCGCATCGCCGTGCGCATTCTTGAAACCCATCAGGCCGTTGCGGTTGATGCCGGCTGGTTCTCGCGCAAGATCGCCCAGGCGGTGTCGCTGCGCCGTGACGTGCTGAAGCTGGACGCCGTGTCCGACGCCTGGCGCGTGGTGCACAGCGAGGGCGATGGCCTGTCCGGCCTGGTGGTCGATCGCTACGGCGACCTGGTGGTGGTCGAGTTCTTTGCCGCCGGCATGTTCCGCCACCGCGAGTGGATCTACGATGCGCTGCGTGAGCAGTTCCCCGGCTGCCGCTTCCACAGCTTCGCCGACGAACACGTGCAGAAGCAGGAAAGCTTCGATTTCCACGGCAACACCACCACCGAAGCGTCGGTGATCACCGAGTACGGCATCAAGTTCCGCGCCGACCCGGCCGGTGCGCACAAGACTGGTTTCTTCGCCGACCAGCGCGAGAACCGTGAGTGGCTGAGCCAGCAGGTGGAAGGCAAGAGCGTGCTCGACCTGTGCTGCAACACCGGCGGTTTTGCCGTGTACGCGGCGGCGCGTGGTGCTTCGGAAGTGATCGGCATCGACATCGACGAGGACGTGATCCAGATCGCCAAGGGCAATTCGCGCCTGAACAACGTGCGCCCGAAGTTCATCCAGTCCGATATCTTCCCGTGGCTGCGCGACGCCGCCAACCGCGGTGAGCAGTACGACGTGGTGATCCTGGACCCGGCGAAGATGACCCGCGACCGCGACCAGGTGATCAATGCGCTGAAGAAGTACCTGGACATGAACAAGCTGGCGCTGGGCGTAGTCAAGCCCGGTGGCCTGTTCGCCACCTTCTCCTGCACCGGCCTGGTGGCCGAGGACCAGTTCCTGGACATGCTGCGCCGTGCGGCCTATTTCTCCGGCCGCACCCTGCAGATCCTGAAGGTTGCCGGTGCCGGCGCGGATCATCCGTTCATGGCCCACGTGCAGGAATCGCGTTACCTGAAGGCGGTGTTCTGCCGCGTGGTTGATTGACCGCGTGGCGCTGTAGAGCCGAGCCCACGCTCGGCTGATCTGTCTGGCAGCCGAGCATGCGCTCGGCTCTACAAATTGGCCGGCCGCAGCGCTATGGTCGGGTTCTTCCCATTGCCGGTAGGAACCCCATGCCGTCGTTGCGCCGTCTGTCCGTGCTGCTTGCCCTGGCGCTGAGCGCGCCGCTGACCGCCCATGCCATCGAGTTCAGCGCGCAGGAGCTTGCGCGTGCCAAGACATTGCAGCAGCGCCTGCTGACGCTCGACAGCCACCTGGATACGCCGGCCAACTTTGGCCGCACCGGCTTCGATATCGAACAGCGCCATGATCGCAATGCGCTGTCACAGGTGGACTACCCGCGCATGGTCGAGGGATCACTGGACGGCGGGTTCTGGGCGATCTACACCGACCAGGGCGACCGCAGCGCCGCCGCCCACCTGGCCGAGCGCGATCACGGCCTGCAGCGCCTGCTGGAAATCCGCGAAATGGTGGCGGCCAACGGCGATCGGTTCGCCCTGGCCCTGACCGCTGACGATGCGGCGCGGATCAAGGCCGCCGGCAAACGCGTGGTCTACATCAGCATGGAGAACGCCAGCCCGCTGGTGGCCGACCCCAGCCTGCTTTCGTTCTATCACCGTGCCGGCCTGCGCCTGCTGAGCACGGTGCATTTCGCCAACAACGAGTTCGCTGATTCTGCGACCGATCCGAAGGGACCGGAGTGGAAAGGCCTGAGCCCGGCCGGCAAGGCGCTGGTGCGCGAGGCGGTGAAGCTCGGCATTGTCATCGACCAGTCGCATGCCTCCGATGCCGTGTTCGACGATCTGCTGGCGATGATGCCGGTGCCGTTCGTGCTCTCGCACAGTTCAGCCAAGGCGGTCTACGACCATCCACGCAACCTCGACGACGCGCGGCTGAAGAAGCTGGCCAAGGCCGGTGGTGTGATCCAGGTCAACGCCTATGGCGGCTATCTGATCGACACCGGCAAGACGGCCGAGCGCAAACAGGCCGAAGAAGCACTCAGCCGGCAGCTGGGAGGCTGGGAAGGCATGGGCATCGAGCAGGGCGTGGCCTTGTTGAAGGCCGAACAGGCACTGGACCACGAACACCCCGTCCGGCACGCCAGCCTGGAGGACTTCTTCGCCCACTTCGAGCACATCCTCCAGGTGGTCGGGCCCGAACACGTGGGCATCGGCCTGGACTGGGACGGCGGCGGCGGCCTGAGTGACCTGCCCGATGTCAGCCAGCTGCCGAAGATCACCGCGTGGCTGCTGCGCAAGGGATACACGGAACAGCAGATCGCCGGCATCTGGGGCGGCAATCTGCTGCGGGTGATGCGGCAGGCGCAGGACTACGCCGCCAGGCAGGGCGGGTAACCGCCCCGCCCGGGCCGGATCTGCGCCGGGCCGTGCCCGGCGCGGTCTGGATCAGCGCGCGATCAGCGCATGGCGACGGCTGTACAGGAAGTACAGCACCAGGCCCGCGACATTCCACAGCAGGAAGTACAGCTGCGTGGTGTGCGGCAGGCTGATGAACAGGTAGATGCAGCCCAGCGCGGCCAGTGGCCCGACGATGAAGGCCAGCGGCGTGCGGAAGGTTCGCTCGCGGTTCGGTTCACGCACGCGCAGCACGACCAGGCAGATGCCCACCGCGGTGAACGCCGCCAGGGTGCCGGCATTGGCCAATGCCGCGATCTCGTCCAGGCGTGCCACGCCGGCCAGGGCCGACACCACCAGCGCGGTGAACAGCGTGGTGGCCACCGGCGTACCGGTGCGCGCGCTGACCTTGGACAGGCCACGCGGCAGCAGGCCATCGCGGCTCATGACGAAGAAGATGCGGCTCTGCCCGTACAGGAAGGCCAGCAGCACGGTCGGCAGGGCGATGATCGCGATGACACCGATCACCATCGCCGCGGTCGGGTGGCCGAGCTGGCGCATGATCAGCGCCAGCGGCTCAGCACTGTGGCCGAACACCGCGTAGCTCATCGCACCCACGGCGGCCAGCGCCACCAGCACGTAGACGATGGTGCAGCCGATCATCGAACCGATGATGCCGATCGACAGGTCGCGGCCCGGGTTCTTGGTCTCCTCGGCAGCGGTGGAGATCGCGTCGAAACCGTAGAAGGCGAAGAAGATGATCGCGGCGGCCGCCATCACGCCTCGCTCGACACCATCCGGACCCAGTGATTTGGCGAAGCCATACGGCATGAACGGCTGCAGGTTGCTGCTGTCGAAGGCCGGCAGTGCCACTGCCACGAAGATGGCCAGCGCGATCAGCTTGAACACCACCAGGATCGCGTTGAGGGTCGCGCTCTCCTTGGTGCCGGCCATCAGCATCAGGGCCACCAGCCAGGTGATGACGATCGCCGGCAGATTGATCATGCCGCCTTCCACGTGCGGACCCGCGGCCAGCGCGGCCGGCAGGGTCACGTCCCAGCCGAACTGGGTGTGGACCCACTCCAGGAAGCCGACGAAGTACCCCGACCAGCCCACGGCCACCGTGCTGACCACCAGCGAGTACTCCAGGATCAGGCTCCAGCCCACCACCCAGGCGAACACCTCGCCCAACGCGCTGTAGCTGTAGGTGTAGGCACTGCCGGCGGCCGGCATCATCGTCGACAGCTCGGCGTAGGACAGGGCTGCGCAGGCGCAGACCGCACCGGCGATGGCGAAGGAGATCAGGACGGCCGGGCCGGCGAGATTGGCGCCGACGCCGATCAGCGTGTAGATGCCGGTACCGACGATGGCGCCGATGCCCAGCGCGATCAGGTGCGGCCAGCTGAGTGTCGGGACCAGTCGCCTGCCGGCTTCGTGGACGGTGACGGAATCTAGGGACTTGCGCCGGAGCAGGGACATGCAGGCCTCGGAAGGGGTGACTGATAACGACAAGTCTCCGAGTGTGACCGAATGCAGCGCAGCATTACCACTGACGGGGGTCATGCCTGGCGCAGCGCGCGCATGACCGCGACGACACTGCCGGAATCAGCACAAAGGTTGCGGAACGGGCCCGACAGCCGTCGCCGTGCCGGTCAGCCGTTCAGTCCCAGGCGGATGCCGAAGCCGACCAGGAACACTCCGGCCACGCGTCGCAGCGCGTCGCTGACGCGCGGATGCTGGATCAACCGGCGCCGCGCCAGGTTGCCCACCCAGATCAGCAGCGAGCAGTAGGCGATGCTGACCACGAAGATGATCCCCGCCAGCGCGACGAAGGTGGCGATGCCCTGGTGCGCCCTGGGGTCGATGAACAGCGGCAGGAAGGCCATGTAGAACAGGATCGCCTTCGGATTGAGCAGGCTGACCAGGATCGCCTGCTGGAAGTAGCGGCCCGGCTGCATCCGGATCGGGCCGGCATCGCCCCCCTCCTGCCTGGGCGTGCGCAGCAGGCTGATGCCCACCCACACCAGATAGGCCGCGCCCAGGTACTGCACGGCGTGGAAGACCAGCGGGTTGGCCTTCAGCAGGGCCGCCACGCCGGCCAGGGCCAGCCACATCAGGATCTGGTCGCCGACCAGCAGGCCGGCCAGTGCGGTGTAACCACCGCGCACCCCGCCCCGGCCGGTGGCGGTCAACAGGGTGAACGTGCCAGGCCCGGGCAGGGCGAGGAACACCAGCACGGCGACCAGAAACGTCCACAGGTCCTGGATGCCCATCCACGGCATGGCGATGTTCTCTTGCTACGGGGAGCCGGTATTGTCGGCCAGTGCCGCGCGCTGCGACAGGGGGCTGCCGCTACCCTCGGGCATGCCCGACAGCAGTGGTTGCAGGTGCTGGCGCAGTTGCGCATGCAGCTGCCGCACCGCGGGCGAGAACTGCTTGCGGTGCGGGCAGACCAGCTGCAGTGGGATGTGGCTGCCCACACCGCCAAGCAGCAGCTGCAGGCGCCCGGCCAGCACGTCCTCGCGCAGGTCCAGCCAGGACTTGTAGGTGATGCCCTCACCGGCCACCGCCCAGCGCCGCACCACATCGGCGTCGTCGCACACCAGCGGGCCCTGTACCGGGATCACCACGCGACGGCCGTCGACCTCGAAGGCCCAGCGGTCGTAGGCGCGACCACCGAGCTGGTAGGCCAGGCAGTCGTGCTCGCGCAGATCCTCCAGCCGCTGCGGCGTGCCGCGCCGCTGCAGGTAGCCGGGCGACGCCGCCAGCACGCGCCGGTTGCCTTCCAGCAGGGGCAGGGCGACATAGCTGGCATCATCGAAGTGCCCGATGCGGATCGCCACATCGACCGGATCGCGGAATACATCAGCCACTTCGTCGGACAGGCGAAGATGCAGTCGCAATCGCGGATGCATCGCACGGAACCGGGTCAGCCACGGCAGCAGCAGGTTGCGTCCGAAGTCCGACGGGGCAGAGAGCCGCAGCGTGCCATGCAGCTCGGCATCCTCGCCCTGCACCCGGGCCTGGCCTTCGCGTAGGGTCGCCAGCACCTCCTGCGCGTAAGGCAGGTACAGCGCGCCTTCGGCGGTCAGCCGCAGGCTGCGGGTGGTGCGCACGAACAGGCGCAGGTCCAGTTCGCGCTCGAGCCGGGCCACGGCGGCGGCGACCTGTCCGGGCAGCAGGTCGGCCTCGCGCGCGGCCTGCGAGAAGCTGCCCAGCGCGGCGGTACGGACGAAGAGCTGCAGGTCGTCGAAGCGGATCATTTTCATCGCAGGAGTGAAAGTCCTGCCCGATTGTGCGCCTTTCCGGCGGACCGTGCGCGGCGCACGCTGTGGCCTCCTTTCCCACTGGACCGCTGCCATGCGCGCCATTGCCTATTCCCATGCCGGCCTGCCGATCGACGATGCACAGGCCCTGATCGATATCGACCTGCCGCTTCCGCAGCCGGGCCCGCGCGACCTCCGGGTGGCGGTGCGCGCGGTGGCGGTGAACCCGGTCGACACCAAGGTCCGCCGCAACATGGCCACCGATGGCCCGCGCGTGCTCGGCTGGGATGCCGTCGGCATCGTCGATGCGGTGGGCAGTGAGGTGACCCTGTTCCAGCCGGGCGACGCGGTGTACTACGCAGGCGTGATCGACCGGTCCGGCAGCAATGCCGAGTACCAGCTGGTGGACGAGCGCAGCGTGGGCCGCAAGCCGGCCAGCCTCGACGATGCGGCCGCCGCAGCCCTGCCGCTGACGGCGATCACGGCCTGGGAGCTGCTGTTCGATCGCCTGCGCATCGCCGAGGGCGCAGGCGAGGGCCAGACCCTGCTGGTGATCGGCGCGGCCGGTGGCGTCGGCTCGATCCTGGTGCAGCTTGCGCGTCGCCTGACCCGCTTGACCGTGATCGGCACCGCCTCGCGCCCGGAGACGCAGGACTGGGTGTACGCGATGGGCGCGCACCATGTGATCGACCACGGCCAGCCACTGGCCGAAGGGCTGGCACGGCTGGGCATCGCGCAGGTGGAGCATGTCGCCAGCCTGACCCACACCGACCAGCATTTCGCGCAGATCGTGGAGGTGCTGGCGCCACAGGGCCAGTTGGGGCTGATCGACGATCCTGGCCAGCTGGATGTGATGGCGCTCAAGCGCAAGGCGCTGTCGCTGCATTGGGAATCGATGTTCACCCGCCCGCTGTACCGGACGCCGGACATGCAGCAGCAGCACGTGCTGTTGAACCGCGTCGCGGACCTGGTCGATGCCGGCGTGCTGCAGACCACGCTGGGCGAGCATTTCGGCCGCATTGAAGCGGCGAGCCTGCGTCGCGCGCATGCCGTGCTGGAGAGTCACCGCGCCAAGGGCAAGATCGTTCTCGAGGGCTGGTAGAGGCCTGTCTGCCTCCTGCAGAGCAAAGCATGACCCGGCCCTGCAGGAGGCCTCGCGGTACGTGCCGCTGCCTCAGGGTTCACCGTTGTCGACGTGTTCGGCGAACCCGGGTCGCGACCGCAGGCGGTCAAACCAGGCGTCAAGGCAGGGCAGCGCGGGCCTGGCGCCGGGGGTGCTGCGCCAGCGCTGGGTGGACAGGCCCAGCGCGATGTCAGCCAGGGTGAAGTCGTCGCCGGTGACATACGCTCCCGTGCCGGCCAGCTGGGCATCCAGCAGACCCATGAGCTCATTCCAGCGGGCCAGGCCGGTCTCGGCGCGGCCGTCGTCGGGATAGTCAGGATGCTGCCGCACGCGCGCCATGAACACGTGGCGCCAGGCGCTGTTGAGGTCGGTCGCCTGCCAGTCCATCCATTGCTCGACCTTCGCACGCGCCTGCGCATCTGCCGGCAGCAGGTCAGCGCGTCCGGCGCGGGAGGCCAGGTAACGGCAGATGCTGTTCGATTCCCACAGCACGAAGCCGCCGTCGCGCAGCACCGGCACCTGCAGGTTCGGATTCAGCCCGGCCAGCTGCCGTGCCGACGGTGCCGGGTCGTGCTCGATGGCCAGCCTGAGCTCGGCGCACAGCCACAGCACCTTGCGTACGTTGATCGACGTGGGCTTTCCGAACAGCGCGAGCATGACCGGGGCGGGACGCAGCAGTTGAGACTGGCCCAGCCTACACTGGTGCCATGCAAACCGAATCCCTGCTCATCGCCGGCCTCCTGTTGGTCGTACTCATCCTGCAGCTGGTCGCCCTGCTGCGCCGCCCACCGCATGATCGGCTGGAGCAGGCCGTACGCGAGGAGGCACGGACGGGCCGCAGTGAACTGCGCGAACAGTTGGATGGCTTTGCCCGGGCGCTGACCGACCTGTCGACCCGCACCGACCAGCGCCTGGACCTGCTGCGCGAGGCGCTGGGCGAGGATGCACGCAAGGCACGCGCCGAAGCCGCCGACAGCCAGCAGCGCAGCGGCGCCCTGCTGGCGCAGCGGCTGCAGGAACTGCGAGGCCAGCTGGAGAGCTTCGGCCAGCAGCAGGAGGCGCGCATCCATGCCTTCGGCCAGCAGCTGCAGGAACTCACCGGCCGCACCGATGCCCAGCTCGGCGCGCTGCGCCAGACCCTGGTGGACGATGCACGCAAGGGCCGCGAAGAGGGTGCACTGTCCCAGCAGCGCCTGACCGATAGCCTGGGCCTGCGGCTGCAGGAGCTGACCCAGCGCAATGAACAGCGCATCGCCGAGATGCGCGCCACTCTGGAAGAACAGCTGCGCGCGCTGCAGAACGACAACGCCCAGAAGCTGGAGCAGATGCGCCACACCGTCGATGAGAAGCTGCAGTCGACGCTGGAAACACGACTGGGCCAGTCGTTCACCCTGGTCTCCGAACGCCTGGAGCAGGTGCAGCGCGGGCTGGGCGAGATGCAGCAGCTGGCCACCGGCGTCGGCGACCTCAAGCGCGTGCTGACCAACGTCAAGAACCGCGGCAGCTGGGGCGAAGTGCAGCTGGAGAACATTCTCGAGCAGACCCTGACCCAGGAGCAGTACGCGCGGGGCGTCAAGGTCCGTCCAGACAGTGGCGAGATGGTCGACATCGCCGTGCGCCTGCCGGGCCGCAGGAACGACGACACGCCGGTATGGCTGCCGATCGACTCCAAGTTCCCGCGTGAGGACTATGAGCGCCTGCTCGATGCGCAGGAGCAGGGCGATGCCGAGGGCGTGCGCCTGCAGGGCATCCAGCTTGAGCGCGCGGTGCGGGTGCAGGCCAAGTCGATCTGCGAGAAGTACATCGTGCCGCCGCACACCACGGATTTCGCAGTGATGTTCCTGCCTACCGAGGGCCTCTATGCCGAAGTGATCCGGCGTCCGGGCCTGGTCGACGGCCTGCAGCGCGATCACCGCGTGGTCGTGGCCGGGCCGACCACGGTCACCGCTCTGCTCAACAGCCTGCAGATGGGTTTCCGCACGCTGGCCATCGAGCAGCGGTCCAGCGAGGTGTGGAGCCTGCTGGGGGCGGTGAAGAGCGAATTCGGCAAGTTCGCCGGCATCCTCGAGAAGGCCGAGAAGCAGATCAGCACCGTGGGCCGCAGCATCGGCGACGCCAGCCGCAAGACGCGCACCATCGAGCGCAGGCTGCGCGGAGTGGAATCGCTGGCCACCGAGCAGGCGCAATCGCTGCTCGGCGACCTGGGCGAAGGGGATGCGGAAGGCAGCGGCGAGGACGACGGAAGTGAAGGCGGGACCGACGCCCGCTGAGCGACGCAGACACCCTGCCGACGGGGGCGATGCGTATGCTGGCGGCCTGTCCATCGCCAACAGGTACCGCCATGCGTTTCCACCTTGCCGCCAGTGCCGCCCTGGCGGCAGTGCTTGCTGCATGCAGCAGTACACCGCCTGCCACGCAGGCCGGTGATGCCCAGCCAGGCTCGGAGGCCACGCAGGCCTACCAGGACGCGCGTGATGTGGACTGCCAGGCCGCCGGCGGCACCCTGCAGCCGCTGGGACGCCTGCAGCGCCTGCAGTGCGTGATTCCATACGCCGACGCAGGAAAGACCTGCAGCAGCAAGCGTGACTGCACCGGCCAATGCCTGGCCAGCGACGGCATCGCCGCCGGCACGGCAGCCACCGGCACCTGCCAGCGTGACGTCAGCCAGAACTTCGGCTGTCGTCAGCGCATCGACGACGGCAAGGCACAGGGCACGCTCTGCGTGGATTGAGGCGTTCCGGCGCAGCCACGTGGCGCTATGCTGATGGGCCATTCCCCGCTGTTGCCGGAGCACCCCGCGTGAGCACCCCGATCCAGGACATTCCCCTCACCACCATCGACGGCCAGCCGTCCAGTCTTGCCGATTACCAGGGCAAGGTGCTGCTGCTGGTCAACGTCGCCTCCAAGTGCGGCCTGACCCCGCAGTACGAGGGCCTGCAGGCGCTGTATGCGCAGAAGCAGGCACAGGGGCTGGAAGTGCTCGGTTTCCCGGCCAACAATTTCCTTGGCCAGGAGCCGGGCAGCGAGGCGGAGATCCAGCAGTTCTGCCAGCTGACCTACGATGTCACCTTCCCGATGTTCGCCAAGATCAGCGTGGCCGGCGATGACACGCACCCGCTCTACCAGCAGCTGATCGCCGCGCAGCCGCAGGCCATCGGCGAAGGCCCGCTGCGCGAGCGACTGTCCAGCAAGGAGATTCCGATCCACCCGGCGCCGGCGGTGTTGTGGAACTTCGAGAAGTTCCTGGTGGGCCGCGACGGCGCGGTCATCGCCCGCTTCGCGCCGGATGTGGCCGCCGATGATGCGCGTCTGCGCGAGGCCGTCGACGCCGCACTGGGCGCCTGATCGCCCGCCATGAAAAACCCCGCCGAGGCGGGGTTTTTTCATGGGGTGCCGGCAGGACTCAGTTGCCCCACTGCGGCATCGGCATCGCATCGATCGGGATCGGCGAGTTGGGATCGTCCTGGCCGCGGTTGCGCTTGCCACGCAGATCGTTCTCGATCTGGTAGTTGCGACGCTGCAGCCACGCATCGCGGACCAGCGCGTACTCGTCCACCGCCGAACTGCGCAGATCGTCCACCGCCAGCAGCTGCGCGCGGCTGTCGACCAGCTGCAGGCCCTGCAGGCCGATGCGGACCTTGTCCTCTTCGATGTTGCGGATCGGCGAGAGCGGCATGTCGCCGGCCAGGCCGAACACATCACGCACGGTGCGGGGACCGAAGAACGGCAGCTCGACGTAGCGCGAGCGACGCCAGCCCCATGCACCCAGCGTCTGGCCGAAGTCTTCCTTGCGGTTGGCGACCATCGCCTTGCTGGCCGGATCGAACAGGCCACCGATACCCAGCGTCGAGTTCATCAGGAAGCGACCCAGCGTGTCCCAGGCATCATCCGGACGGCCCTGCAGCAGCTGGTTGACGATCGTTACCGGCGAGCGCAGGTTGCTGAAGAAGTTGCTCACACCGGTGCGGGCAAAGCGTGGCACCACGTGGGTGTAAGCCGTCGCCAGCGGTCGCGCGACGGCATTGTCGACCGCCACGTTGAACCGGTGCACCTTGCGGTTGAACGGTTCCCACGGGTCGTAGGCCACCGCGTTGCCAGCCGCACCGTCGGCGCCGTACAGCGCGTCGAAATCATCGTCGCCGCCGGGCTGCGCAGCGGCAGCCGAGGCACTGGTTCCAGCAGACGCGTCCGTGGCCGGAGGCGTATTGGCCGTGGCCGTTTCGCCGCTGGCCACGGGGGTGGGCTCCGCTGCCGGTGCGGGGGCATCGGTGGCGGTATCGGTGGCGGCGGTCGGGCTGGCCGGAACCAGCGTATCGGCAACCGGCGCATCGCTGCGCGCGGGCTTGCCGGCACAGGCGCTGAGCGCGGCGGCCAGGACGATCAGGGGGAGAGCGCGTACGACGTTCATGTCAGCTCGCAGCAGAAGTAGCGTTGAAATCCAGGTCGGGCGACAGCCGGTAGGCTGCGCTCAGTTCGTTGTAGCCGGCGGGCATGCCGGAGATCACCAGGGGGTGGCCGGCCTTGCGCGCGCGCGCGGCCAGTTCGGCCAGCAGGGCCAGGCCGGCGCTGTCCACGCGCTCGACCTCGCCCAGTTCCAGCCGTGCCAGCTGCGCCGGCAACGCCTGCAGCTGCGGCCACAGGGCAATCACTGCGGCACGATCCAGCGCCCCGCGCAGGCGCAGGGTGCCGCCTTCCAGCAGTGCCAGCGCGTTACTTGCCATTGCCGGCCGGTCCGGCCTGGATGCTGCCGCTGTGCAGTTCGTTGGCCACCTGTCGGATGCCCTTCTGGCGCAGGGGACTGTCGAACTGGTTGCGGAAGGTCTGCACGTAGGAGATGCCCTCGATGTTGACGTCGAAGATCTTCCACTGGCCGTTCACGTTGCGCATCCAGTACTCGACGGGCGTCGGTTCGTTGCCCGCACGCACCAGCTCTGTGCTCACGCGCACGCCGCGGTTGCCGGGCAGCGGGCTTTCACCCTTCAGGCGGAAGCTCGGCCTGCCCTGGATGTTCAGCAGGGCCGAACCGTAGCGCTGCATCAGGCTGTCGGCCATCGCATCGGCGAACAGCTTGATGTCCGCATCCGACGCGCCGCGTGCATGCGTGCCCAGCACCAGGCGCGCCGCGTAGTCGCGGTCGAAGGTGCGGTTCAGTTCGCTGTCGATGTAGGAGCGCAGGCTGGACGGATTGCTGCTGAACTCGCTCTTGCGCTGCTGCAGGGTGGACAGGATGCGGCTGCTGGCATCGATCACCACTTTGCCGGCCTGGGCCTGCGGAGCGGCGGCAGCGGGGGCCGCGGCCTGCGCCTGGGCGAGCAACGGGGTCGCCAGCAGCAGCGAGGACGCGAGCAGGGCCGGGATCAGTTTCATCTTCATGGTTGCGGTTCCTTTGCAGGCGCCTGTGCGCCATCGTTGGGCTTCGGGTCTGCGCCGCCGCCGGCGCCGCCACTGAACATGTACTTGCCGACCAGCTGGATCAGGTCCACCGCCGGCTGGGTGAAGACGATCTCCTCACCGGGCTTGAGCACTTCCGGATCACCACCGGGCTGAAGACCGATATAGCTCTCGCCCAGCAAACCACTGGTGAAGATGCCGGCCGAGGTATCCGCCGGCAGGTCCTTGACCTTGCTATCCATGCGCAGGGTCACGATGGATTCGAACTTGACCGGGTCCAGGTCGATCGCGGCAACCTGGCCGACGGTAACGCCGCCGATCTTGACCGGCGCCTGCTTGCGCAGCTGGCCGACCTGGGAGAAGCGCGCCTTCAGCTCGTAGCCGTCACCGCCCCAGCTCCAGCGCTGGTTGGTGGAAGCCACGGCCAGCACCAGCAGCGACGCCAGGGCCAGCAGCAGGAATGCGCCGACGGAGAATTCGAGTCTGGGACCGCGGATGGCCATGGGGAGTACCTGATCGAGTCGTTGTGGCCGCGCGCACCGCGCACCGCCGATGGAAGGGTTAGGTGAACAGCATTGCCGACAGCACGAAGTTGAACATCAGCACCAGCAGGGAGGCATTGACCACCGCACGGGTGGTGGCCACCGAAGTGCCTTCGATGGTCGGCTCGGCGTGGAAACCGACATAGGCGGCGACCAGGGCTGCAGTGCCGCCGAAGATCGCCGACTTCAGCATCGCCACGCCGAAATCGTCCCAGAAGTCGACACTGTTGCGCAGCGCCGACCAGAACACGCCATTGTCCAGGCCGAGCACGTGCACCGCTTCGAAGTAGCTGGCGCTGATCGCCAGCGAACAGAAGATGCCGGTCAGCAGCGGCACGGTCAGCACGGCTGCCCAGAAGCGCGGCGCCACGGCCTTGGCCACCGGGTCGATCGCCATCAGCTCCAGTGCCTTGATCTGGTCGGTGGCGCGCATCAGGCCCAGTTCGGCGGCGATCGAGCTGCCGGCACGGCCGATGAACAGCAGCGCGGTCAGCACCGGGGCCAGTTCACGGTAGAGCGACAAGCCGAGCAGGGTCGACAGGGCATCGGCCGCGCCGAAGGTGGTCAGCGTGCGGTAGCCCTGCAGGGTCAACACCAGACCGACGAAGGCGCCGCCGACAGCGATGATCGGCAGCGAGCGCGCGCCGATCTTGTAGATCTCGCGGGTCAGTTCGGCCAGGAAATCACGGGTCGGCAGCGAACCGCGCAGCACGGTCAGCGAGAACAGGCCGGCGCGGCCCAGCGAGCGGGTGGCTTGGATGAAGGGCATCAGGCGACCCTCGCGCGCGGCTCGGCGTCGAACGGGATGGGGCCATCGGGCTGGCCGTGCAGGAACTGACGCAGCAACGGGTCCTGGCTGGACTGCAGCGCGTCGGGCGTGCCCTGGAAGACGATGCCGCCGTTGGCGATGGCGATCACCTGGTCGCAGATCGGCAGCGTCTCGTGCACGTGGTGGCTGACGATGATGCTGGTCAGTCCCAGGCTGTGGTTGAGACGCTGGATCAGGCTCATGATCACCCCGGACGCGATCGGGTCCAGCCCGGTCAGCGGCTCGTCATAGATCATCAGCGGCGGATCCAGCGCCAGCGCACGGGCCAGCGCCACGCGGCGCGCCATGCCGCCGGACAGCTCGCGCGGCCAGGCGTCGGCTGCGGCCAGCAATCCCACCGCATGCAGCTTCATCTGCACCAGCCGGCGCAGTACCGCCGCCGGCAGGCGGGTGTGGGTGCGCAGCGGCAGGGCGACGTTCTCGGCCACGGTGAGGTCGGTCAGCAGGCCATTGCCCTGCAGCAGGACGCCGACGCTCTTGCGCATCTCCAGCAGCTCGGCGCTGCGGTGCGGGATCGGCTTGCCGAACAGGGTGATATCGCCGGCCGCCGGGCGCAGTTCGCCGGTCAGCGCGGCCAGCAGGGTCGACTTGCCGCTGCCGGAGGGACCGAGCACGGCGGTGATGCTGCCCTTCGGCACCTGCAGGGAAACGTCGCGCAGGATCGTGCGTCCGCTCCGGTCGATGCGGACGTTGGACAACTGCACCAGACTGGAGGTGGAAGCCGACATGGGCACCATTAACATTTTTTCGACATCGAAGGATCGGGTCAGCCGGCTGAACATAAGCAGACTGGACGGTGCAGTATTGTGGCACGGCAGGGCCCCGGGCAGGTCGGGACAATCGCCGGGCGACCCGGAACAATCCGTGCCGGTGACAGGTTTGACCATTGAATACTGCCAGCCGTGCTGCACACTGTGCATGATGAGTGACCCGGGCAGCGACTTCCGCCTCTACCATTCCAACTCGCTGGATGTGCTGGCCGCGCTGCTGGCACGCAACGTCCGTGCGCCGATGCCAGGGCAGCCGCTGCTCGCACCGGACGTGGTGCTGATCCCGCAGGTAGCGATGCGGCGCTGGCTGCAGGCGACATTGGCCGCCGAATACGGTGTCGCCGCCAACCTCGAATTCCTCACCCCGGGTGAGTTCGTCGCCCGTGCGCTCAACGCCAACGTCGATGGCGAAGCCGACGATCTCGATGCTGCCGGCCTGCACTGGCGGCTGTACCGGGCGCTGCGCGATCCGGCGCTGCTCGGGCAACCACCGATGCGCGCGCTGCAGTCCTATCTTGCCGGCAGCGATGGGCTGAAACCCTGGGCCCTGGCCGGCGAGCTGGCGTCGGTGTTCGAGAAATACCAGGCCTGGCGGCGCGACTGGCTGCTGCGCTGGGAGGCCGGGGCCGACCCGGCCGATCCCCAGGCGATCCTGTGGCGCGCCGTTGCCGGTGGGCATGGCTACCGCGCGCGCCGCATCCAGACCTACCTGGACCGCTTCGAGGGCGCCGGCCAGCCGTTGCCGCAGGGGTTGCCGCCGCGCATGTCCGCATTCGCGACGCTCAACATCTCCCCGGACGTGCTGCGGGTCATGGCGACCCAGGCGCGGGTGGGCGAACTGCATTTCTACCTGCCCACCCCGGTGCAGTCGTACTGGGGCGACCTGCAGACCCTGGCCGAGCGGCTGCGCAGCGGCGCTCCCGATCCCTTCGGCGAAGCGGCGGGAGAAAACCGCCTGCTGGAAGCCTGGGGCGCAGCCGGCCGCGACTTCATGGCGGTGCTGGGCAGCTATGAAGTGGTACACCCGGCCGGTGAGATCGCCGCCTACATCGACCCGGAAGACGACGCGCGGCCGACGATGGCCGACGGCGGCCTGTCCGACAGCCTGCTGCACCGCCTGCAGCGCGATCTGTTCCACCGTCGGGCGCTGCCGTCCGGCGAACTGCGTGATGGCCTGGCCGGCGATGATCCCAGCCTGCAGGTGCACGCCTGCCACACCCGCCTGCGCGAACTGCAGGTCCTGCACGACCAGCTGCGTGGCCTGCTTGAGGATGACCGCTTCGACCCGCCGCTGCAGGCCCGCGAGATCGCCGTGCTGGCGCCGGACATCGATCCCTACGTGCCCTACCTGGAGGCCGTGTTCGGTGGCCGTGGTGGCGAGGACGACCACATTCCCTACGCGTTGGCCGACAGCAGTCCGCTGGCGGGCGAACCGCTGGCCGATGTGTTCGTGCACCTGATTGGCCTGCCGGTCTCGCGGTTCGGCCTGAATGAAATGCTGGATCTGCTGGCCAGCGCGCCCCTGGCCGAGGCAGCCGGACTGGACGCGACCGACTTCGACCGCCTGCATGGCTGGCTGCAGCAGGCGGGCGCACGCTGGGGGCTGGATGCGGACCATCGCGCCCAGCACGGCGCGCCACCGGATGATGCCTACACCTGGCAGTTCGCGCTGGATCGCCTGCTGCTGGGCCATGCCACCGGCAGCGATGCCGACCTGGCCGGCGTCGCGCCGTGGACCGGGCTGGAAGGTGGCGCGCTGGATGCGCTGGACCGCCTGCTGCGCCTGCTGCGGGTACTGGCCGCCTACCAGCGCCGTCTTGGCGAGACGTTGACTCCGGCGCAGTGGCGGCAGCGCCTGCTGTCGCTGCTGGATGCGCTGCTGCCGACCCCGCCCGGCTCACCCAACAGCCAGCGCGCGCTGGAGCGGCTGCGCAAACTGCTCAACCAGTTCGCCGAAGACGCAGACAAGGCCGGCTTCAGCGACGGGGTGCCTCCTGAAGTGATACGTGCGCATTTCGGCTCCGCCCTGGCCGAAGCCGACACGCGTGCACCTCTGCTGACCGGCGGCATCAGCTTCGGCCGCATGGTGCCGATGCGATTGCTGCCGTTCCGGGTGATCTGCGTACTCGGCCTCAATGATGGCGATTTCCCGCGTCGCGATCCGGCGGCCGGCCTGAACCAGCTCACCGCCGAACTGGACACGCCCCGACGCCGCCCGGGCGACCGTTCCACCCGCGAGGACGATCGCTTCCTGTTCCTGCAGCTGTTCGCCGCCGCACAGGACGTGTTCTACCTCAGTTATCTCGGCGCCGATCCGCGCGATGGCAGCGTGCGGGAACCGTCGGTGCTGGTCAGCGAGCTGATCGACGCCGTGGCGGCCTACCACCTCGATCCAGCCGCCGCCGCCGCGGCATTCACGGTCCGCCACGCGCTGCAGCCGTTCTCCCCCGCCGCGTTCGGCGATGGCGACCCGCGTCGCTTCAGCTACCGCCGGCAATGGCATCCGGCAGCCGGTCGCCTGGCCGGGCAGCGTGGCGGGCTGTCGCCGTGGTTCGACGCGGCGGCGCTGCCGCCGCCGGTCGAAGCTGCGGTGGAAGAAGAACTGTCTCTGGAAAGCCTGCGCCGGTTCCTGTGCGACCCGGCTGGGCAGTTCCTGTCGCAGTCTCTGGGCCTTCGACTGGCCGATGAGGTCGAGGACGTCGTCGATCTGGAGCCGCTGGTGCTGTCCGCGCGAGGGCCGGACACGCGCAGTGTGCAGGCCGCGGTGGTGCGTGCCACCCTCACCGGCGATGACGACCCGCTCTACCCGAGGCTGCGCGCACGCGCGCTGGTGCCATCCGGCGCGCTGGGCGAGCGGCAGTTCGAGGTGGAACAATCGAAGACCCGCCCCTATGCCGACGCAATGCTGGGCTGGATGCAGGGCGTACAGCCGGAAAGCCGCCGCTATGAGGTCCAGATCGACGGCGTGCGCCTGCACGGCCGGGTTGCCGATCGCCATCCCGGTGGTCTGGTGCGGCTGCGCGCGGGCACGCTCAACGGCAACGCGGTGATCCGCCAGGGGCTGGACTGGCTGCTGGCCAATGCGGCAGGCGACGCGTTGCCGCTGGTCCAGTTCCACGACGGCGGTGACGCCGGTCAGGGTCCGCACGTCCTGCCGGCACTGTCCGTGCCCGCGGCGCGGGCCGCCCTGCGCGCGCTGCTGCAGCTGCGCCGGCGTGGCCTGCGTGAGCCGTTGTGGTTCGCTCCCTACACCGGCTGGGTGCTGTACACGACCAGCGGCGAGAAACAGCGCAGCGAGGGCTGGAAGCAGTGGCATGGCAGCGACCGCAGCTGGGGCGAATCCCGCAGTGACGCCTGGCAGTTGCTGATGCGCGGTGCCGATCCCTTCGCAGACGATGCCCGGTATGCCGAGCTGCTGCACAACAGCCAGGTGGTGTTCGGCGCGCTGCGCGAAGGCCGCGTGCCCGGCGCCGGTTCACATACAGAGGTCACCGGATGAACGCTACCGTGGCAGGCAGCCCCATCGAACATCCCGGTATCGACCCGTATCTCGCACTGCCCCTGGATGGCGTCCGCCTGATCGAAGCCAGTGCCGGCACCGGCAAGACCTTCACCCTGGCCACGCTGTTCACCCGGCTCGTGGTCGAGCAGGGCCTGCGTATCGGCCAGATCCTGGCGGTGACCTTCACCGATGCCGCTACCCAGGAACTGCGCAAGCGCATCCGTGAGCGACTGGCGCTGGCCGCGCGGATGGTCGACCTGCCTCCGGGCGACGGCGAGGCACCCGACATGCGGTTGACCCGGCAGATCCTGAGGCGCCATCTCGATGCCGGCAATGAGAGCGCGGCGGCGCTGAAGCGTCGCCTGCAGGTCGCTGCCGACGAAATCGATCTGGCCGCGATCTTCACCATCCACGGCTTCTGCACCCGCGTGCTGCGCGAGCACGCACTGGAGAGCGGCCACACCTTCGATCCTCCGGAGCTGCTGACCAGCGACCGCGAGCTGATGGAGGAACTGGCGGCTGACCTGTGGCGCGTGCACGCCAACGATCCGGCCACACTGGAGCCGCTGACCTTGTTGTGGTCGAGCCCGGACGCACTGGCAGGCGACCTGCGCGCGCTGCTGGCCGCACCGCCGCTGCATCCATTGCCATTGCCGACGCTGCCGGACGATCCGCGGCCGCGGATGCTGCAGGCCGCGCAGGTCCTCGCGTCCGCCATCGACTCTGGTCTTGATGCGGCCCGTGGGCAGATCGCCACGGCGTTCGAGAAGAAGGTCTTCGATGGACGTCGTGCCAAGCGGCCGAGCTTCGACAAGGCATTCTCCACCCTGGTCGCCGGGCAGGCGGTCGCGGACTGGTCACGCGATGGAAAACTCCATCTGGAGAAGCTGCTGCCCACTTCGATGCAGGCACTCTGCCGGAACGATCAGCAGGGCGCCTGCCCGGATGCGCCCCTCTTCGACGCATTGCAGGCCTGGTGGGATGCCGCCGACGTGGTCATGTCGTGGCTTCGCCAGCGCGCGATCCGCTTCCTGCACGCCCTGCGCGCCGAAGCCGCGCAGCGACTGGCCCTGTTGAAACAGACGCGACGGGTGCAGACCTACGATGACCTGATCGACGGCGTGGCGCTTGCCCTGCAGGGGCCGCAACGGCTGACGCTGGTGCAACGGCTGCGCGCGCAGTACCGCATTGCCCTGGTCGATGAGTTCCAGGACACCGATGACCGCCAATGGGGCATCTTCCACACCCTGTTCGGCGATTCGCCGGAGGTACGCGAACTGGGACTGGCGCCAGCGCTGTTCCTGATCGGCGATCCGAAGCAGGCGATCTATGGCTTCCGCGGCGGCGACATCCATACTTACCTCAAGGCCAGGCAGGTTGCGCAGCCTGCGCCGGCACTGGACCAGAATTTCCGCTCGCGGCCTGCGCTGCTGCGCGTGCTGCAGATGCTGTACGACAACGGCGGTGAGGACGCCTTCCTCGAGCGTGACATCCGCTTCGAGCCGGTGCGGCCGGGCGGCGTACGTGTAGATGCGGATTACCAGCGTGATGGCCATGCCGCCGCAGCCCTGACCCTGCGCGTGCTGCGCAGCGGCGGTGACAGGCCGCTGGCTGCCGATGCCTCCCGCGAGGCAGCGACGCGGGCGTGTGTGGCCGCCATTCACCAGGTGCTGGTGGACGCGCGCGCCGGCAGGGCCCTGCTGCGTGGTCGCCCGGTGCAGCCGGCTGACATCGCCGTTCTGGTGCGTTCGCATCGCGAGGCCACGCTTGTGCAGCGTGCGCTGGCGGCTGTTGGAATTCCCGCGGTGGCAGCCGGCAGGCAGAGCCTGTTCGCCACCAGCGAAGCCCGCGACCTGCGCGCGCTGCTGCTGGCCCTGCTGCAACCGGCCGACGAAGGCCGCCTGCGCACCGCGCTGGCCACCGTGCTGCTCGGCCAGCCTGCCAGTGCGATCGCAACGATGGAACGCGAAGGCGACCTGCAGCGGGGATTCCAGGCGCAGCTGCTGCACTGGCGCGAACGATGGCAACGCGGCGGCCCGTTCGCGGTGATCGCCGACGTCTGCGCCGCACAGGGCGAACGCCTGCTGGCGCTGATCGATGGCGAGCGCCGGCTGACCAATTACCTCCAGCTCGGCGAGCTGCTGCAGGAGGCGTCGGCACAGGCGCTGGGCATGCATGGCCTGCTGGACTGGCTGCAGGGCCGGATGGCCAGCGCCGACCAGGACGATGAGCAGCAGCTGCTGCGCCTGGAATCGGACGCGCGCCGTGTGCAGATCATCACCCTGCACAAGAGCAAGGGCCTGGAATACCCCTTGGTGTTCCTGCCGTTCGTGGGCATCGAGCGCGGCGCGAACAACAGCGCTGCACACTGCACCGTGCATCTGGACGGCGAGCGCCAGCTGCACTGGAAGCTCGACAGGGACGAGGTGTGGGACGCCGTCAGCCGCCAGGCGCGGCACGAACAGCAGGCAGAGGACGCGCGCCTGCTGTACGTCGGCATGACCCGAGCCGAGCACGCGCTGTGGATCGCCATCGGTGACCTCGCCGGTCTTGCCAGGACCGCACTGGCGCCATTGCTGGGCGACCTGCAGGCCCTGCGCGGGTGCGCCGATGTGCAGGTCGACGACAGCGAGCCGGTGGCGCAGCTGCCGCAGCTGGCGGTGGAAATGGACGGCGAACTTCCGGCAGTGCGCACGCAGGCGCGTCGCGTGCCCCACGACTGGTGGGTATACAGCTTCACCCAGCTGGCCCATGCCGATGCCGGCAGTGGCAGTGACATCGAGGCGGCCGCCACCGAACTTCCGGCGCCGGCGGCCGACGAACCGGTTGGCGCGGAGCTGCCCCTGGAGCCCGCGCTGCCGGATCCTGCCGCGACCGAAGAGGCCGCGCCGGTCGACCCGCGTTTCATGGGCAGCCGCTTCGGCAACGTGCTGCACGAAGCGATGGAGAACGTCGACTTCGCCGCATGGGGCGCCTGGCAGCCTGGCCAGGAAGCGCCGGAAGGCCAGGCCGCCGTGCTGCGCAAGGCATTGCGCGAAGAGGGCTATGCAGATGCGGACCTGGATGACGGCATCGCGGTGCTGGTGCCACTGGTCGGCCAGACCCTCATCGCGGAGCTGCCGGAGGGCGGCGCGCTGTACAGCGTGCCCGCGCAGGATCGTCGTGCCGAGATCGACTTCCACTTCGCCATCGAGCCGACCGCTGTGCCGGCGCTGCTGGATGTACTGCATGCCCATGGCATCGCCAGCGCGCGCCGGGGCTTCGGCCAGCGCCGCCGGCTGGAAGGGCTGATGACCGGCATGATCGACCTCACCTACGTGCGCGATGGCCGCTGGTACGTGCTCGACTACAAATCCAACCGGCTGCCGGGCTACAGCCCCGACCTGCTGGCCATCGCCATGCGCCACAGCGAGTACGACCTGCAGGCCCTGATCTATACCGTCGCGCTGCATCGCTGGCTGCGCTTCCGGCTGGGGGCGGCCTACCGCTACGAACGCGACATGGGCGGCATCCGCTATCTGTTCTGCCGCGGCCTGGATGGCACTGGCAATGGTGTCTACACCGATCGTTTCCCGCTCGAACTGGTGGACGCGCTCGATGCGTTGTTCGCCGGAGGCAGGCAGGCCCAGGCCGAGCTGGCGGCACGCGCGCTTGGAGCCAGCGCATGAGCCTGCTCAGGGATCTGTACCGCAATGGCCAGCTGCGGACGATCGACCACGCCTTGGCGACCGGCCTGCAGCGCCTGCGCACGGACACCCCGGAGGACGTGGCCCTGGCGGCGGCCCTGGCCTCGCTGGCGGTATCGCTGGGGCATGCCGGTTTCGATCCGGCGCAGCCGCACCGGCTGCTGGAAGGCGTATCCGCCTGGCCGGCGCCGCAATCCTGGATCGAGCAGCTGCGCGCCTCGCCCTGGGTCGCGACCCCCGTGCGCGCCGATGCTGTCGCAGATGACGCCCCGCTGGTGATGGAGAATGGCCTGCTGTACCTGCGCCGCTATCGCGAGTACGAGCGGCAGCTGGCGGCAGGCCTGCAGCGCATCGGCGGCCATCCGCTGCCGGCGCCGGATCTGCCCGCGTTGGCGCCTCTGTTCGCACGGCTGTTCCCGCAGGCCCGGGATGCCGAGGATCATCAGGCGCGCGCGGCAGGCGTGACCCTGCGTCATCCCTTGGCGCTGGTGACCGGAGGACCCGGCACCGGCAAGACCACCACCATCGCGCGTCTGCTGCTGTTGCTGGCTGCGCAGGCAGCGCATACCGGCCAGCCACCGCCGAAGGTGGCCTTGGCCGCACCGACCGGCCGCGCCGCCGAGCGGATGGCCGAAAGCCTGCGTCTGGCCGTGCAGCGGTTGCAGGAGGAGGGCCTGGACCCGGCGCTGTGCGCCGCATTGCCTACCACCGGTACCACGCTGCATCGCCTGCTGGGCGTCATTCCCGACTCGCCCCGTTTCCGCCACCACGCCGATAATCCGCTGCCGCTGGATGTGGTGGTGATCGACGAAGCGTCGATGATCGATCTGCCGATGATGGCCAAGCTGGTCGATGCCATCGCCAGCGGCACCCGCCTGATCCTGCTCGGCGATCCTGACCAGCTGCCCTCGGTCGAAGCCGGCGACGTGCTGGGCGCGATCCTGCGAGCCAGCGGTGATGGCATGGGCACGCGCGTCGATGATGCACTGGCGTTGCAGGGGGTGTTGGCGGCACCGGCATTGCAGCCGCCGGCGCCGGTCCATGCATTCACCGGTCGGCGGGTGCAGCTGCAGCGCGGTTACCGGCAGAGCGACGCATTGGATCTGGCACCGTTGGCGCGTGCCGTCCGCGATGGCGACAGCGTCACCACGCTGCGACTGCTGCGCAGTGGCGAACTGTCGGGAGTCCGCTTCCACGAAGGGGAGCCGGATCCGCTGCGTGACCAGCGTGAGCATCTGCTGGGCCGCTGGCGTGCATTGGCCGATATCCGGGACCCGGTCCTGGCACTGCAGCAGGCCGGCCGCCTGCGCGTGCTGACCGCGCTGCGTGAAGGGCCGCAGGGAGCCCGTGGCCTCAACGAGCGGATCGAACAGCTGCTGGCCGGCACCACCCCGGGCTACTTCCAGGGGCGCCTGCTGCTGGTAACCGAGAACAGCTATCGGCATCGCTTGTTCAACGGCGATGTCGGCATCTGCCTGCGCGACAGCACGGGCGCGATGGTGGCGTGGTTCCCCGGCGACACCGCCGATCAGCCGCGCGCCTTCCATCCGGCCGCATTGCCGGCGCACGAGAGCGCGTTCGCAATGACCGTGCACAAGGCACAGGGCTCGGAGTTCGATGAGGTCTGGCTGCAACTGCCACGGCAGGACAGTCGCGTGCTGTCGCGCGAGCTGATCTACACCGGGCTGACCCGTGCCCGCCAGGTCCTGCATGTGGCGGCCAGTGCCGATGTGCTGCAGGCCGCGCTCAAGCGCCATGCCAGTCGAATCGGCGGCCTGGCCTGGCGGCTGGGTGCAGAAGAGGTGGCCGAACAACCAGCGCGCATGGAACAGCCCACGGTGCAGGGCCAGTTGTTCTGAACCGGGGTCGGATCCCCTTCCCAACGGGAACGGGATCCGACCCGGCGTCATTCCGCGATCAGCACCAGGCCATCGGGGAACACGATGGCCGCTTCATCCGCGCTGACATCAAAGAAGCCCACCCCGTGCTCCTCCGCAAGGTCCTGTACCCGGCCATGCGCACGCTCGGCCACGGAGTAGGCAAACGCACCGTAGATGACGTGCCGGCCGATGCTGTAGTCGGTGACCTCGGCGCGATCGTCCTCATCGTTGCTCAGCGGACCATTCAAGGGCGGGAACTCCTGTGCCATCGCGGCGAACCAGCCCTGCAACGCCGGACTGCTGACCACCGGATCGTCGTACTCGTGGTTCTCGCCCCAGGCGGTCTGCTTCTCGAACCAGGCGATGAACGCTGCCGCCTCACGCGGGGCGACGCTGGCCTCGAACACCATCATGTCGTAACTCATTGAACCGTCCTGTTGTCGGGGCGAAAGGCCGCCGGGCATCGCCCGGCGCTACGGGGTAGCGATGGTAGCGCCGGGCGATGCCCGGCGGATCGCATCACATGGACGGCGATTCAGCATCCGCCAGCCCCGGCGCCAACGCTTTCGCCTCCGGGAACAGGGCGAAGCGCAGGCCCACCAGGCCCATCAACGCCTCGTCGCGTGCCTTGCAGGCCGCCACGCTGCCGACCCGCCCCAGCGAGGCATCCAACCGCTCGCGCAGCGTCTGATCGGCGGTGATCGGCCGGCGTGCCGCGACCTGGCGCCGATAGTGCGCGGCAATCTCCTGCAGGATCTGCTCAACGGCCTCGCGGCTGCGGTCGGGCAGTTCCAGCCGGGCACGCCGCAGCTGCAGGATGTTCAGGCCGATGCGGGCTTCATTGAGCATGTCCACCGACGCGATGTCGCTGCCTTCCGGCGTCGCCGCCAGCCGGGGGGCCAGCAGCCCGAGCAGGTCGAGCATGCGCGCGGCGAAGCGCTGCCTGTCCTGCTGTCCGCGGCCTTCGGCCGCTTCCGCCAGGGTGGTCCAGCCTTGCCGGACCAGCCGCCGCGCGGTCCATTCGGCACCTACCGAGCGGAACAGGCGGGTCATCACCACCGCAAAGCCGATGCCGATGAACATCGCCACTGACGAGTTCACGAACGTCTGGATGTTGGCGCTGTAGGTGTTCTGCAGGCTGAGCAGCGCGGCCAGATTGACCGTCAGCGGCAGCGCAAACAACGCACTCTTGGGGTGGTGCAGCAGCAGGCCCAGCGGCAGGAACGCCACCGCCAGCACCAGTGCCAGCAGTCCGAAGTCGTGAACGGCGGGGAATACACCGAACAGGTACACGCCTGCGACCAGCGAAGCCACCATCGCCCACACCAGGAACGAGACCATGCTCGGTGCCGGATCATCCTGTGCCGCGAAGAAGGCCGCCGTCACCGCAGCCATCATCGCGCCGTTGCCACCGCCTTCCCAGCCCAGCGCGATCCACAGCACGCAATAGCCCATCAGCGCCACGCCGGCGCTGAGCGCCGAGAACAGCGCCATGCCGTAGTCGACGTGCCTGTCGGCGGCGACCCGGTCGGTGCGGATGCGATAGTGCGCGCGGTCCAGCGGCGCGTTGCCGTGGTCGATCGCCTGCTGCAGCGTGCGGCAGTCCTGCCACAGGTCCACCAGCTCTTCCAGCCGCAGCAGCAGGCTGGCCAACTGCAGGTGCTGCAGGTCGCGGTCCACCTGCGGCTTCACTGCGCTGATGCGCGCACGCAGGCGGGCGTAATCACTGGCACTGGCCGGTTGCTGCAGCCATTCGTGAATGTCGTCGATCACTGCCGGCAGCCCATCGGGCAGCGACTGGCCATTGCTTCGCAGCGCACTCAGGCGATCGGCAATGGAGGAAAGCACCGGCAACAGCAACAGCATGCGCTCGCGCAGCCGCTCCATGGAGACCGCCGCGCCGGTGTGGCGCGGATCATCGCGGCGCAGGAACTCGATCAATGCCTCGAACTGCACCAGATCGGCGGCCAGGCGGTTGCGCGGTGCATGCGCGCGGCCTCGCTCCAGGATCTGCCGGCACCACTGCGCCGCATCCTCCATCCAGGTGCCGATGCGTGCGCGCAGCATCGGCCGCACCGAAGCCGGGAACAGCAGCGAGGCGAACAGCACCGCCACCACCGTGCCGAGGATGATCTCCTCGCTGCGTGCCACGACCGTGTCGAAGATCGTCTCCGGCGAGGTCACGGCGGGGAAGCCGATGAAGGCGGTCGTATAGCCGGCGAGCAGGAAGGCATAGCCGCGCGGGCCGCGGTTGAGCAGGGCCAGGAACAGGCAGCCGGCCAGCCAGAACGACATCGCCGCGCTCAGCAGCAGTGGGGTTTCCACCAGCGCGGGCAGCACCAGCAGTGTGGCCAGGCCGGCCACCAGGGTGCCGACGATGCGGTATACGCCCTTGGCGCGGGTTGGTCCCAGCAGCGGCTGGCTGACGATGTAGACCGTACCCATCGCCCAGTACGGGCGCGACAGGTTGCCGGCCATGGCGATGTACAGGGCGGCGATCGCGGCCAGGTAGGTCTTGATCGAGAACAGCCACGCCTGGCGATCGGTCACGGCGTTCATCACTTAGTTCGCCGTGGCCCGTGGAGCGGCCGTCGCCTGCCAGCCACCGCCGAGCACCAGGAACAGGTGAATCTGATCGCGCGAGACCTGTGCTTCGGCCGCGGCCAGTGTGGCATCGCTGGTGGCCAGGCTGCGGTCGGCGTCCAGGCTGGCCAGGTACGGTGTCCGCCCACCCTGGTAAAGCCGGCGGTTCTGCTCGGCTGCCAGCGCGGCCTGTTCCTGGGCGATGCGCAGCGACTGCAGTCGGCGCAGGTCCTGTGCGTAGCGGTCCAGAGCGGTCTGCGTCTCACGCAGTGCCTGCAGCACGGTGTGGTCGAACTCGGCCAGCGCCGCATCGGCGCCCGCTTCGGCAGCGTGGATGCGTGCATGGCTGCCCGATGACGGCAGCGTCCACGAGATCAGCGGCCCGATCGACCACTGCTGGGTCATGGGCTGGCCGAAATCTTCCAGCAGGCCGGCGGCGCCGATCGAAGCCCCCAGACGGATGTCCGGATAGAGTTCGGCAGTAGCCACGCCAATGCGCGCGGTGGCCGCGGCCAGCCTGCGTTCGGCCTGGCGCACATCCGGACGACGCTGCAGCAGCGCACGGCCATCTCCGACCGGCAGCGGTTGCGTCAGCGACGGTGCCTGTGCGCAGTCGATCACTCCGCCCGGCAACTGGCCGGGGGTCTGGCCGAGCAGGGCGGCCAGGGAGTATGCCGCCGCCGAGCGCTGCGCGCGCAACGGCGGCAACGCGGCCTCCAGCAGGGCGACCTGGGCATTGGCACGGGCCAGTTCCGGCGGCGTGCCGCGGCCGGCCGCGATCAATCGCTCGGTGACCGAGCGGCCGCGCTGCTGCAGCTGCAGCGAATGCTCGGCCACATGCAGTTCGTGATTGGCGTGGCAGATCTCCAGATAGCTGTCGGCCACCTGTGCGACCACGCTGACCTGGGCCAGGTCGCGCGCCGCAGCGACTGCCTGCTCGTCGGCCCGCGCCGCTTCCGCACCGCGCTTGAGCTTGCCGAACAGATCGAACTGATAGCTGACCGCGAACTTGCCATCGGCCAGGTTGATCACCGGCAGTTCGTGTTCCTGCAGGAACGATTCGGCCGACAACTGCGCGCGGCTGACGCCGGCCTCGGCCTCGTACTCGAAGCCACCGGCGTCCAGTGCCTGTTCGTACACGGCCGCCGCGCGGCGCAGGTGGGCATCAGCGGCTTTCAACTCAACGTTGTCGCGCAGCGCCTGGCTGATCAGGCCGTCCAGCACCGGATCGTCGTACAGCGACCACCAGCGCGCCGGCAGCGGCTGGTTGGCGGCGATCTGCGGGTTCTGCGTATCGATGAACGCCGCATTCGCCTCCGGGCGCTTGAATGCCGAGCCTTCCGGTAGTGCATAGTCGGGACCAACGGTCCTGCACGCGGCCAGGCTGGCCAGTGCGACGATCAGGCCGAGGCGGGACAGTGCGGTATTCACAGGCGGCCCCGCGTCGGCGTGGGGCCGGCCTTGCTGTCATCCGCGCGGCGGCCGGTATCCACCGTCACGGTGGCAGTGCGGCCGGCGATCAACTCAACACCCGCGGGAAGATCATCGATGGCAATCCGCACGGGAATGCGCTGCGCCAGCCGCACCCAGTCGAATGCGGGTGTGACGTTCGGCAACAGGCTGCTGCCGTTGCTGCGGTAGCGGTCCTCGATGCCGGCGGCGATGCTCTCCACATGTCCCTGCAATGGCCTGGATTCACCCATCAGGCGGATGTCCACGCGCTGCCCGGGCACCACACCCTGCAGGCGGGTCTCCTCGAAATAGCCATCGATGCGGAATGAGCCGGTATCCAGCAACGCCAGTACCGGTTTGCCGGCCACCACGTAGTCTCCGACGCGCAGCGTACGGTCGTTGACCCGGCCGTCTGCCGGTGCGCGCACTTCGGTGCGGCCCAGATTGAGTTCGGCCAGATCGACTGCGGCCTGTGCCGTGGCCAGCGCGGCCTGTGCGGCCTGCAGCTTGGCCCGGCGCACTTCGGCGTCCTCGGCAGCGACGAGGTCCTGCAGGCTGCGATCACGACCGATCTCGCGCTTCAGCTGGGCCACCGACGCCTGGCGCTCGGCCAGGCTGGCCTGTGCCTGCTCCAGTGCGATGCGGTAGCGCGCACGGTCGACCACGAACAGCAGGTCGCCCTTCTTCACCGCCTGGTTGTCGGCGACGTTCACCGTCTCCACCAGGCCGGACACATCCGGCGCCATCTGCACCACGTCCGCGCCGACATGGGCGTCACGGGTCCAGGGCTCGTCCATGTAATAGACCCACAGCTGGCGCAGCACCAGCAGCGCGACGATCACGGCGGCACCGGTGAGCAGCACCGGCAGGGACTTCTTCACGATCTTGTTCACGATTGCATCCAGCGCAGAAGGTGGAAAAGCAGGCCCAGCACGATCCCGTACAGCGCCAGGTTGAACAGCGCCGGGTGCCAGACATGGCGGTAGGCACCGGCGCGTTGCAGCAGCGCGTGCAGACCGCTGTTGAGCAGATAGGCCAGCAGCATCAACCCGAGCAGGGTCGGGATGAACACTCCGTGGAGACTGAATTCACCAGGCATCGGTAGGGCAGGGCAGATGGGGGAGGGGAGGAACAACGGCACAACAACAACGGGTAACAGCCGCTGGCGTGGCAACGGCAGCGGCGGCATCCGGGGACATCGGTCTCACGTGATGCGGTCGGCGGCCTCGGCCAGCAGGCGCCATGCCTTCAGCACGGCGTGCAGTTCATCCATGGAAAGCGCGCCGAACACGTCCTGACGCAGGTCGATCAACTGATCTTCAAGTTCCTGCACCAGGGCTTGGCCGGCCTCGGTCAGCCACAGCAGGTTGGCGCGACGGTCGCTTGCATCACTTTCACGGCGGACCAGGTCGCTGGCACAGAGCTTGTCCAGCAGGCGTACCAGCGAGGGGCCCTCCATGCCCAACTGCTGGGCCAGGGCGACCTGGCGGATGCCGCCGCCGGAGCGGCCGATCATCAGCAGGGGCATGGTGCAGGCGGTGGAGATCCCGTAGCTGCCCAACCGGCTGTCGGCCAGGCGCTGCCACTGCCGCCCTGCATACAGCAGGCCGGAGCTGAGCTGCATCTGCAGCACGGTGCGCTCGTCGAGGGGGCGGTCCATAGATAGATAGGATACTACTAATTTCATTCCTATCAATATGTTTTCTGAATGGGCGCCCCATTGCGGTAGCGCCGGGCCATGCCCGGCGAGCGGCATGGGGCCCGTCCATAGAGCCCGCCGGGCATGGCCCGGCGCTACCACGGCACGTTCCCGAGCCATGAACGTCGGCCCTCGACCCCGACTGCCGGGGCGCGATGAACCATCCCCACGGGACGACCCACCCCCGGTCCTCCGCCACCCGCCCCACATCCCGCGAACGCGGTGGGTTGGCTCCTTAAAGGCAAGAGCAGAAGCAGTGCGGACCAACGGTCCGCACCCACCAGGGCAGCGGCGCGCCGCTTCCGAAGCCATGAACCCCCGCTTTTGACCCCGCTTTCGGGGGGCCGACCGCGCCAGCAGGACATTGTCGGAGAGGGGAGGGGCAGGCCGGGCAGGACCGTCCACGGCATGGATGCCGTGGCCGAGCCTACAGGGACGTACTTGCGGCGTGTCCTGCCCGGCCTGCCCTTCCCCCTCTCGCTCAGCAGCCACGAGGCGCCGGAAGAACCCCCGATGAACCATCCCTACAGGACGACCCACCCCCCGGTCAGGTACGATGCTCGCCCCCCGTTCGGGACGCTGTACGCAATGAGCAAGAACAACGAAAAGGCCGCCCCGCAGGGCGACGTGACCCAGGACCAGGCCGAGGATGCCGTGCGCACCCTGCTGCGCTGGGCCGGAGAGGACCCGTCCCGCGAAGGCCTTCTGGACACCCCCCGCCGCGTCGCCGAAGCCTATGGCGACTGGTTCAGCGGTTACCGCGATGACCCGCGCGCCTACATGGAGCGGACCTTCGAGGAAGTCGCCGGTTACGACGAATTGATCGTCCTGCGTGACATCGAGTACGAAAGCCACTGCGAGCACCACATGGCGCCGATCATCGGCCGCGTGCATGTCGGCTACCTGCCGGCCGGCAAGGTGGTGGGCATCAGCAAGCTGGCGCGCGTCGTCGAGGCCTATGCCCGCCGTTTCCAGGTGCAGGAAAAGATGACGGCGCAGATCGCCCAGTGCATCCAGGACGTGCTGCAGCCGATCGGCGTCGGGGTGGTCGTCGAAGGGGCCCACGAGTGCATGACCACCCGCGGCATCCACAAGCGTGGGGTCAGCATGGTCACCTCCAAGATGCTCGGCAGCTTCCGCGACGATGCGCGTACCCGCGCCGAGTTCCTGCGCTTCATCGAAGTGGGCGGCAAGCGCTGAGCCGCTTCTCCCCTCACCGCCGGCCCATGGTGGCCGGCCTGCCCACGGCTGTCCCCGCGACGGCCGTGCGTGGCTGCCCGCAGCCGCCTGTCTTTCCCGATCCCCTCGCTGCATGAAGCATCGCGAACGCATCTCCCGCTACCGTCACCTGCGCGAACAGCCCCAATGGAAGCTGCTTGCCGCCGACCACGCGCCCGAAATCATCGGTCTGCTGCAGAGCCTGCTGATGGACGGCGAACGCACCTTGCCGTCCTCGGTGCTCAACGAGCGCCTGCAGCGCGCGCTGGACCAGCTCAATGGGGACGAACTGGCCCGTGACCTGCCGCGCACGGCGCAGGCCTACATCGCACACTGGCTGTCCCAGGGCTGGCTGGAGCGGCGGTTGCCCGAGGGTGCCGACCAGGAGCAGTACGAACTGTCGACCCAGGCCCTGCAGGCGATCCGCTTCGCCGACAGCCTCGAACAGGCGCGCGTGGCTGCCACCGAGAGCCGCCTGGCACTGGTCATCGAACAGCTCTCGCAGCTGGCTGCACAGACCGAATCCGATCCCGACGCACGCCTGTCTGCGTTGCGCGACGAGCGCGACCGCATTGACGCCGAGATCGCGCGGGTCAGCGCCGGTCGTGTGGTCGCCCTGGACGGCAAGCGTGCACTGGAGCGCGCCCGCCAGATCATCGGTCTGGCCGACGAGCTGACCGAAGACTTCCGCCGGGTGCGCGACGGCTTCGAGCAGCTCAACCGTGAGTTCCGCGAGCGCATCATCGATGACGAAGGCGAACGTGGCGATGTGCTGTCGCAGCTGTTCGAGGGCGTGGACGTGATCGGCGAAAGCGATGCCGGCCGCAGCTTCCAGGCATTCTGGCGGCTGCTCAATGATGCCGAGCAGAGCGCGCAGCTCGATGCCGCGCTGGAAGCCGTGCTGGCACGCGGCTTTGCACGCCGCCTGGATCGCAACGAGCGCAACTTCCTGCGCAGCTTCACCAGCACCATGCTTGAACGCGGCGGCCAGGTACACGATGTCCTGCAGAATTTCGCGCGCAGCCTGCGCGGCTTCGTGCAGAGCCGCGGTTATCTTGAACAGCGTCGCCTCAATCAGCTGCTCAAGCAGGCCCAGTCCGAAGCGCTGGCTCTGCGCGACGAGTTCCCGGCCCAGCGCACGATTGGCCGTGACCTGCAGTTGACGACCAGCCGGCTGCGCTCGTGGTCGCAGTGGAAGCTGCACGACCCCCGCAGCGCCCAGGTCGATGGCAATGTCGAGTACAACGACGCGGCCAGCATCAGCCTGGAGAGCGTCGGTGATCTGGTGGCCTCGTCCGAAATCGATTTCCGCACCCTGCGCCGCGACCTGCACGACCTGCTCGATGCGCAGCCGCGGCTCAGCATCGCCCAGGCGCTGTCGCAGCGCGAAGCGCCGCAGGGCCTGGGCAGCGTCATCGGCTACCTGTCGCTGGGCACGCGCTTCGGCAGCGTGGTCGCTGGCGAACAGGAGCTCGCCGAATGGCGTGGCGGCGACGGCCAACTGCGCCGCGCACGCATCCCGCTGGTTTGGTTCACCCAGGAGAGACGCCATGAGCTGGCATGAAGACCCCATCGAAGCACCGTCTGCCGACCAGGCCGAGGACGCCTACGAGGCCGAGCCGGCGATGCTCGAAGCGCAGCCACGGCGCGGCAACAGCGTGTACTACCTGGGTGATACCGGCCGCCTGCCGCTGGATGCCCGGCGCGCGCTGTGCCAGCTGCTGATCGGTCCCAGCATCGACCAGCTGCGCCACGCCAAGCTGTGGCCGGCACTGGTGCGCAGCGAGGCGGGCATCCGTTCAGCGCTGTCCGACCTGTTCCTGGAACTGGTGCTCGACCGCGAAAGCGGTGTGGCATTCACCCGCCAGGCCGACACCGAAGACGTCGATGCACCGGTACTGCTGCGGACCTCGCCGCTGACCTTCATCGACTCGGTGCTGTTGTTGTTCCTGCGCCAGCAGCTGGCTGAGGCCGACGCGCGCGGCAACCGCGCGGTGGTCGCCGACGCCGAGATGGCCGAAGCGCTGGCCATCTACGAGAAGAACCTGTCCACCGACCGCGCCGGCTTCAACCGCCGCGTTGCATCGGCCGTGCAGAAGATGAAGGACAACCACATCCTGACCCGCCTGAGCGGCCAGGACGACCGCCACGAAGTCTCGCCGGCGCTGAAGCTGCTGTTCTCCGCCGAAGACGTGTCCCAGCTTTCGGCGGTGTACCGCCAGCTGCGCGAAACCCCGGCCGCCGAAGCCTGAGAGACCCGAACACCGCATGGCCATTTCCAAGCACACCCCCGCCCTGTTCAATGAAGGCCTGCCGGACCCGCGCCTGCAGCAGTTCCGCATGCGCCGCCTGCAGGTGCACAACTGGGGCACCTTCAACGGCCTGACCGAAGTACCGATCGCCGAGCGTGGCTTCCTGTTCGTCGGCCGTTCCGGCTCGGGCAAGTCGACCCTGCTCGATGCCATGTCCGCGCTGCTGACGCCGCCGGCCATCGTCGACTTCAACGCGGCCGCACGCGAAGCCGAGCGCAGTGGCCGCGACCGCAACCTGGTGTCCTACGTGCGCGGCGCGTGGGCCGACCAGCAGGACAGTGGCACCGGCGAGATTGCCACGCAGTACCTGCGCAAGGGTGCGACCTGGACCGCACTGGTGCTGGAGTACCGCGCCGGCGACGGCCGCGTGGTCAGCCTGGTGCGCCTGTTGTGGATCTCCGGCAACGGCACCTCGGCCGGCGACGTGCGCAAGCACTACATGATCGCCGAGCGTCCGTTCGACATCGCCAAGGATCTGGGCGGCTTCGATCTGGACCTGCGCAAGCTCAAGCAGAAGCTGGCCGACGTCCACCACTTCGACACCTTCTCCGGCTATGCCGAGCGCTTCCGCGACCTGCTCGGCATCGACAACGAGATGGCGCTGCGCCTGCTGCACAAGACGCAATCAGCGAAGAACCTGGGTGATCTCAACGTCTTCCTGCGCGACTTCATGCTCGACACGCCGAAGACGTTCGACGCCGCCGAGCGCCTGGTGAGTGATTTCGCCGAGCTTGACGGGGCCCATCAGGCGGTGGTCACCGCCCGTCGCCAGGTGGAGACGCTGTTGCCGGCGCGCGCCTATTACGCCGATTTGAAGGAAATGCACCGGCAGCGCGGTGACGACGAGGCGCTCAAGCTGGGCGTCGACAGTTTCCGCGAGAGCCGCCGTCAGGCGCTGATCGAAGCGCGCCTGCGCGAGATGGACGTGCGTGACCGTGGCCTGCTGGGGGAAGAGGCGCAGCGCCGCGCTGCGCTGGACAACCACAGCGAACGCCTGGCCGAGCTGGAACTGCAGCGGCGTCAGCAGGGCGGCGAGCGCATCGAAGAGCTGGAGCGTGAGCAGGGCCGCGCCGAAGCCGAGCGCGATCGCCGCAAGGCCAAGCGCGACCAGGCGCAGGAAGCCGCACGGAAACTGCAGGCCGAACTGCCCGACGATGCCCATGGCTTCGCCGAACTGGTCGAGCGTGCGCAGAACGAACTGCAGGATCGCCAGCGCGCTTCGGCCTCGCTGGACGATGCCATCAGCGAGCGCCTCGGTGGCAAGCGCGATGACGAGCGTCGCTTCGCTGAAGTCCGCCTCGAACTTGACGCGATGCAGCGCACGCCCTCCAACATTCCGGCGCCGATGCAGAAGCTGCGTGCACGGTTGGCGGAAGAGACCGGCATTTCCGAGGTGGCGTTGCCGTTCGTCGGCGAGCTGATCCAGGTCCGCTCCGAAGAACAGGGCTGGCAGGGTGCGATCGAACGCGTGCTGGGTGGCTTCGCGCTGTCGCTGCTGGTTGACGACAAGCACTACAACGCGGTTGCCGACTGGGTGAACCGCACCCACCTCGGCATGCGCTTCACCTACTACCGCGTGCGCCGCAACGACGAGGCGTTCGCCCGCGAACCATCGGCGAAGTCGCTGCTGCACAAGCTGGAGCTGCGCGACCACGTGTTCGAGAGCTGGCTGCGGCGTGAGCTGGGCAAGCGATTCGACTACGAATGCGTGGATGCCAGGCAGCTGCGCAACGTCGACCGCGGCATCACCCGCGAAGGCCAGGTCAAGCATCCGGGCGATCGCTTCGAGAAGGACGACCGCAGTGCCGTGGGCGACCGCCGTCGCTGGATTCTCGGTTTCAACAATCACGACAAGGTCGGTGCGTTCGAACGTGAGGCGCAGGAACTGGCCAAGCGCATCGCCAGCTGCGAGACCGATATCGCGAGCCTGCGTGGCCAGCGCGATCGTGACAACGAGCGCCGCCTGGCCTGCCACGAGCTCGCGGGTATCCAATGGAACGAGATCGACGTCGCCGCGCCCCAGCAGCGCCTGACCGACATCGAAGCCAGCCTGCGCGACCTGCGCGAAGGGAATGCCGACCTGGCCAGGCTGGCACAGCAGATCGACGCCGTGCGCGCCGACATCGAGCAGGCCCGACGCACCTATGAGGATGTCCGCGTCGAGCGCGGCCAGCTGGTCCGGGAACGTGACCGCCTCGACCGCGCGCGCCAGCAGAGCCGCGCGCTGGTTCTGCCAACGCTGGCCGAAGCGCAGGAGAGCGGCCTGGCAGAGCGGTTGCAGCAACAGGGCCCGCTCAGCCTGGAAACGCTGGAAGCGCACATGCGCCAGGTCAGCAACGCGCTGAACGAACAGTTGTCGTCCTCGCAGCAGGACCTCAACCGTATCGAAAACCAGCTGGTCGGCTGCTTCCGCCGCTTCATCCAGCAGTGGCCGGAAGAATCCGGCGACTTCACCGCATCGGTGGCGTCGGCCGAGGACTTCCTCGCCCGCCTCGACCGTCTCGAACGCGATGGCCTGCCGCAGCATGAGGAACGCTTCTTCGATCTGCTGCAGAACCAGAGCAAGAACAACCTGCTGGCCCTGCAGCGCCACAGCGCCGAGGCTCGCAAGTCGATTGGCCAGCGCCTGGACGAAGTCAACGCCAGCCTGGAGCAGGTGCCGTTCAACCGGGGCACCCTGCTGACCATCGAATTGAGCGACCGCCGGCTGCCGGAAGTGCTGGAGTTCCAGCTGCAGCTGCGCGAAGTGCTGTCGCAGCAGCAGACCGAGCAGCGTGAACTGGCGGAGTCACAGTTCACCGTGCTGCGCCAGCTGGTCAACCGCCTGGGTTCGCAGGAAGGTGAGGACAAGCGCTGGCGCGAGCTGGTCCTGGACGTGCGCATGCATGTGGAGTTCATCGGCGTCGAACTCGATGCGGAAACGCGCCAGCAGGTGGAAATCTACCGCAGCGGCGCCGGCAAGTCCGGTGGCCAGCGGCAGAAGCTCGCCACCACCTGCCTGGCCGCAGCGCTGCGTTACCAGCTCGGCGGCGCTGACAGCCAGCTGCCCAGTTACGCGGCGGTCGTGCTCGACGAGGCCTTCGACAAGGCCGACAACGAGTTCACCGCGCTGGCGATGAACATCTTCGACAACTTCGGTTTCCAGATGGTGGTCGCCACGCCGCTGAAGTCGGTGATGACGCTGGAGCCTTTCATCGGTGGTGCCTGCTTCGTCGAGATCAGTGGCCGCCACGATTCGGGCGTGCTGCTGATCGAGTACGACGAAGAAGGAAGGCGCCTGAAGCTGCCCGAGCGCAGCCGCCAGCAGGCCAATGAACCGGAGGAAGCCGAAGCCTGACCGCCTCGGGCAATCCACCTGTAGAGCCGAGCCATGCTCGGCTGCTCTTCGCGACCTGAAACAACGTGCCAACCAAGGTTGGCACCTACCATTTCATAACGTCCCTCACGAACCGCGGAACGTATCCCACGCCATCCGCGCGATCAGCACCACCACCAGGCCCACGAACAGTTTGCGGATGAACGGCGTGCCGCCTTTCAGTGCCAGCCGCGTGCCCACCACCGAACCGATGATGTTGGCCGTGGCCATCGGCAGCGCGAACAACCACAGGATGTTGCCGGTCGGCACGAAGAACGAGATCGCCGCCATGTTCGTCGCCAGGTTCACGACCTTCGATGCGGCCGACGCACGCAGGAAGTCCAGGCCGAAGAAGCGCACGAACAGGAAGATCAGGAAGCTGCCGGTGCCTGGCCCGAAGAATCCATCGTAGAAGCCGATCGCAGCGCCGATCACCAGCGCGATGGTCAGTTCGCGCCGGCCGATCTCCTGCGGCCGGTGCAGCGCGCCGAAATCCTTCTTCCACAGGGTGTAGGCCAGCATCGCCACCAGCAGCACCAGCACCAGCGGCCGCACGGCATCCTTGGGCAGCAGGCTCACCGCCGTAGCCCCGGCGAACGAGAACACGAATGCCGTGCCCGCGGCGAACAGTACCGGCTTCCAGGGGAACCGCACGTTGCGTGCATAGCGCCACGCCGCCGCCGCCGTGCCGAACATCGAACTGAACTTGTTGGTACCGAACAGCATCGCCGGCGTCTGCTGGGGCAGCACGGTGAACAGGCCGGGCAGCTGTACCAGTCCCCCTCCACCCACGGCAGCATCGACCAGGCCGGCAATGAAGGCGATCACCACCAGCCACCACAACTCGGGGGGAACCAGTTCCAGCACGGGGATCATTCAATGTGGGGGCGCGACAGCATACGCCTATCGCCGATGGATGCCCGACGTGACTCGAGCGACAATACCCTCATGAGCCGAAACCCTGCCGATTCCTGCCCCTGTGGCCTCGCCACGGACTACGCCGACTGCTGCGGCCGCTTCCATGCCGGCGAGCCCGCACCGGACGCCGAGCGCCTGATGCGCTCGCGCTACAGCGCGTACGTGCGTGGTCTGGCCGACTACCTGCGGGCCACCTGGCATCCGGCCACCCGTCCCGCCGAGCTGTCACTGGACGAGGCGCCCGGCCAGCGGACGCACTGGCTTGGCCTGACCGTCCACGAGCACCAGGTGAATGGGCCCGACCATGCCGAAGTGCGATTCACCGCCCGCTACCGGGTGGGCGGCGGCAGTGCGGTGAGAATGAACGAGCACAGCCGGTTCGAGCGCATCGACGGACGCTGGTACTACCTCGACGCGATCTGAACCGGTTACGCGACGGCATCGATGTGAACGGCGTGATGTCACGCCATGACGTTGCGCTCACCCGCACCGCTGGATGCTGGCTGCATGGACAGCGCTACCGTCGCCGTCGCTGCTCCGCAGCGTGAACTCGCCCACCGCTATGCGCAGACGCGCGCCCGCAGCGTGCTGCTGGCCGAACCGCTCAGTGCCGAAGATGCCATGCTGCAGAGCATGGCGGACGCCAGCCCGAGCAAATGGCATCTGGCGCACACCACGTGGTTCTTCGACCGCTTCGTGCTGGCCGGTCTATCCGGCGCACCGGCATGTGACCCCGCGTGGGACTACCTGTTCAACAGCTACTACAAGAGTATTGGACCGGCGCATGCCAGGCCGCAGCGTGGCCTGCTCTCGCGCCCGTCGCTTCAGCAGGTACTCGATTACCGGCAGCAGGTCGATGCACACCTGCTGACGCGTCTCCGCGATGGCGATCTTGACGATGAAGCCCTGCAGCATCTCCAGCTGGGCCTGCAGCACGAGCAGCAGCACCAGGAGCTGCTGCTGACCGACATCAAGCACGCGCTCTGGTGCAATCCGCTGCATCCGCCCTACCGCCAGGACCTGCGCGCCGCCGTCAGCGCAGCCAGTCCGCTGGGCTGGATCGAATCTCCCGAGCGCATCGTCACCGTCGGCGCACCGGCATGGCCACAACACGCCGCCTTCGCCTACGACAACGAATCGCCACCGCATCGCGTGCTGTTGCCGGCCCACATGCTGGCTGATCGACCGGTCTGCAACGCGGAGTACCGGGACTTCGTCGAAGCCGGCGGTTACCGCGATCCGCGCTGGTGGCTCAGTGAGGGGTGGGCTCTGCGCGAAAGCGAGGACTGGCAGCATCCACTCTATTGGGATGACGCCCTCCAGCGCGAATACACGCTCGGCGGCTGGCGCGACCTCGACGCGCATGCGCCGGTGTGCCATCTCAGCTACTACGAAGCCGATGCGTATGCCCGCTGGGCCGGTGCGCGCCTGCCCAGCGAATTCGAGTGGGAGGCCGCCGCGACGTCGCAGCCGATCGCCGGCCATTTCGCCGAGGACGATCATCTGCATCCTGCTGCAGCACAGGGCAGGGGACTGCGGCAGCTGTTCGGCGACGTCTGGGAATGGACCGGCAGCGCCTATGGCGCGTACCCCGGATTCCGTCCGTTCGCCGGCAATCTGGGTGAGTACAACGGCAAGTTCATGTGCGGGCAGTGGGTCCTGCGCGGCGGCAGCTGTGCCACCCCGCGCGGGCATGTGCGCGCCAGCTACCGTAACTTCTTCATGCCACCTGCGCGCTGGCAGTTCTCCGGCCTGCGCCTGGCGAGGGATCTGCCGTGAGCACCGTACAGGATGCGCTGCAGGCGCTGACCGATCTCACGCCCAGCCGCGAGCAGATCCTCGCCGACACACTGGCCGGACTGTCGCGCACTGCGCGCCAGCTGCCGTCGAAGTACTTCTATGATGCGCGCGGATCACGCCTGTTCGAACAGATCACCCACACGCCGGAGTACTACCCCACGCGCACCGAGCTGGCCCTGCTGAATCGGGTGCTGCCGGATATCGCACGCGTGGTGGGCCCGCGCCTGCACGTGGTCGAGCTGGGCAGCGGCAGTGGTCGCAAGACCGCGCTGTTGCTGGCCGCGCTGCAGGATCCCGTGGCCTACACCCCCATCGAGATCTCCCGGGCGGCGCTGCTGTCGAGCATCGATCACCTCGCTCCCGCGCTTCCCGACGTGGAAATGCTGCCGGTCTGCGCTGACTTCACCCGTCCGGTGGACGTGCCCGCACCGGAGCGCGAGCCCGCGCGGCGCCTGCTGTTCTTCCCGGGGTCCACGCTCGGCAACTTTGCCGGCGAGGACGCCCTCGCCCTGCTGCGGGCCATGCGTCAGACCATGGGTGACCACGGCCTGGCCCTGATCGGCATCGACCTGCACAAGGACCCCGCGCTGATCGAAGCCGCCTACAACGACGCCGAAGGCATCACCGCGGCATTCACGCTCAACCTGCTCGTCCGCCTCAACCGTGAGGTGGGCAGCGACTTCGATCTGGACGGCTTCCGCCACCGTGCCCGTTACAGCACCGAACGTCTGCGTATCGAGACCGATCTGGTCAGCCAGCGGGCGCAGGACGTCCACCTCGATGGCCGCACCTTCCACTTCGAGGCCGGTGAGGCGATCCGCGTCGAGTACAGCCACAAGTACACCGATGACGGCTTTGATGCGCTGGTGCGGCAGGCCGGCCTGCAGGTTGCGCAGCGCTGGGACGCTGACAGTCCAGCTTACGGCCTGCGGCTGCTGCGTACGCTCTAGAGAGGCCAACGGCCGGCAACTGCTTCAGCATCGCCGGTCGCTCAGCCTCTAGTATGGTGTCAGCACCGGCAACACGGAGGACGCCATGCCCACCCTGACCGCACTCGGCCTGGCCGCGGCACTGGCCGCGCCGTCAACGGCGCCCGACCTGACCCCGCCCGATCCCGCGTTCACCCGGTGTCTGGCACAGCTGCAGGCAACGGCAGCTACCCAGGGCATTGCCGCAGACCGCTTCGGTGCGATCACCGCCGACCTGCGTCCTGATCCCAGCGTGCTCGGCTTGCTGGATGCGCAGCCCGAATTCTCCACCCCGATCTGGGACTACCTGGCTGCACTGGTGGACCGCCAGCGCGTCGACGATGGACGGGCCATGCTGCAGCAGCACCGCGACCTGCTTGATCGCATCGCCGCGCAGTATGGCGTCGATCCGGTCACCATCGTCGCCGTCTGGGGCGTGGAGAGCGACTATGGCCGTGTATTCGGCAAGCGTCCGCTGCTGCAGTCGCTGGCGACGCTGTCCTGCGCCGGCCGGCGGCAGGCGTTCTTCCGTGGCGAACTGCTGGCCCTGCTCACGCTGATCGATCGCGGTGATCTGCAGGCTCAAGGTCTGACCGGGTCCTGGGCCGGCGCGTTCGGCCATACGCAGTTCATGCCCAGCACCTACGCACGCATCGCCGTCGACGGCGATGGCGACGGTCGCCGTGACCTGGTCGGCAGCATTCCCGACGCACTGGCGTCTACCGCCAACTACCTCAAGCGCGCCGGCTGGCGCACGGGAGAACCGTGGGGCATGGAGGTGCGTGTTGCCGACGGCTTCAATACCAGCCTGGCCGGCCGTACCCAACGCCGGTCACTGGCTGAATGGCGTACGCAGGGCGTGACAGCGCTGGACGGCAGCGCGCTGGCTCCGGCGGGTCTGGCTGCCGACGCGCGGGCGGCACTGCTGCTGCCCGCCGGCATCAAGGGGCCGGCCCTGCTGGTGTTCCGCAACTACGATGCGATCTACAGCTACAACGCCGCCGAAAGCTATGCGCTGGCGATCGCGACGCTGGCTGATCGCCTGCGCGGCGGCAGCGGCCTGGCCACCGCCTGGCCGACCGATGACCCCGGGCTGGGCCGTGATGAGCGCCGTCAGCTGCAGACCCTACTGCTGGCGCGGGGGCATGATATCGGTACCGCTGATGGCATGATCGGCACAGCCAGCCGCCGGGCGATCCAGGCCGAACAGCGCCGCCTGGGATGGAGCACGGCCGATGGACGAGCCGGCCAACGCATCCTGCGCGCGCTGCAGAGCGCGGCGCCGCCTGCGGTGGCCTCCACCCGCTTCACGCTTCCCAGCAACTACAGTGCCGTGCAGTCGCCGGCCATACGGAGTCGATCCAACGTGCAACAGATCCAGGGCGTACGCAGTGGCCAGTTCCAGGGGCTTGATGCCTGGCTGGTGGAAACCCCCCAGGCCACCGCAGCCATCAGTGTGTTCGGCGGCCAGCTGCTCTCCTTCGTACCCAAGGGGCAGCCCGATCTGCTGTGGCTTTCGCCACGCCGTGCCGCATTGCCGACCCCCATCCGCGGCGGCAGCCCGGTGTGCTGGCCGTATTTCGGGCGACAGGGGCAAGGCGACGATGTGCCCGCGCATGGTTTCGTGCGCACCCTGCCGTGGGAGCTGAAGGAGGCCCGCCGGCTGGACGACGGCAGCATCGAACTCGTATTGGCTCCCCCTGCATTGGACAACCTCGCCCTGCGCCTGGCCATGACCCTGCGCATCGGCCGTGAACTACGGCAGCAGCTGGTGACCGACAATCCCGGCACCGTGCCGGTGACGATCACCCAGGCGCTGCACAACTACTTCCGCGTGGGCGATGCCAGCAAGGTCGAAGTCGATGGCGTGGACGGGCTGGAGTATCTGGACAAGTTCGAGAACTATGCACAGGCGCGGCGCCAGCAGGGCCCGTGGTCCCTGCGCGATCCGCGCGACCCGGGCCGCAGTGACCGCATCTATACCGGGGCAGGTGGCCACTACGTCCTGCGCGATCCGGTGCTGAAGCGTCGCATCACGATCCGTACCGAAGGCAGCCGCTCGCTGGTGGCCTGGAATCCTGGCGCGGAAGCGGCAGCGAAGATGGCCGACGTGGGAGACGGCTGGCGCGATTACGTCTGCCTGGAAGCGGCCAATGCCGGGCCCGACGTGATCACCATCGCACCGGCCGGTCGCCACGTGCTGGTACAGACCTTGTCCAGCTCGCCACTGTGAGTGGACATCCGGCCACGGATGGCAATCCCTACGCTGCGCCGGTTGCCGGCGATGCGCCGTCGAGCCTGGACGCCGCAATGGCGGTCTATGACCGTCATCCACGGCTCGCCCGCGTGGTGGCCGACAACTTCGCTGTCTATGCCGAGTTGTGGCGGCTGCGTCGGGATCCGCCGGGCTGGCCGCGTCCCTGGAACTGGGCCGCGTTCCTGTTCGACTTCAAGTGGCTGCTGTACCGGCGTATGTACGGCATGGCGGTGGCCTACGTCCTGATCAGCATGGTGGGGGGTGCCGCCATCGTGCTGGCCGGAATGGACGACGCGGCGATATGGGGGTTGACGTTGGCCTTGAAGATCGCAGTGTCACTGGCGGCCAATGCGCTGTATCTGCGCCGCTGCAGGGCGGTGATCGCCCGCGCCGAAGCCGACGGCGCGGGTGACGGCGCACGCGTCGAGGCCTATATCGACCGGCGCAGCGGCGTCAGCCGGCTGGCCCTGGGCCTGGGCATCGCGTTCAGCGTCGCACTGCAGGCGTTGGACCTCTTCGGCGGCGCCTAGCTGCGGGGCTCACGTGGCCGCAGGACCAGCAGGCACAGCGCGCCAGCGACCAGCCCCCAGAAGGCGGAACCGATACCCGCCAGCGACATCCCCGACGCAGTGACCAGAAAGG
>NZ_CP106759.1:330000-332500 GCF_025642255.1 Stenotrophomonas maltophilia | reverse complement strand
CCTCTCAAATCTCCAACGCCCATGGCAGATAGGGACCGAACTGTCTCACGACGTTCTGAACCCAGCTCGCGTACCACTTTAAATGGCGAACAGCCATACCCTTGGGACCGACTACAGCCCCAGGATGTGATGAGCCGACATCGAGGTGCCAAACACCGCCGTCGATATGAACTCTTGGGCGGTATCAGCCTGTTATCCCCGGAGTACCTTTTATCCGTTGAGCGATGGCCCTTCCATACAGAACCACCGGATCACTAAGTCCTAGTTTCCTACCTGCTTGATCCGTCGATCTTGCAGTCAAGCACGCTTATGCCTTTGCACACAGTGCGCGATGTCCGACCGCGCTGAGCGTACCTTCGAGCTCCTCCGTTACTCTTTAGGAGGAGACCGCCCCAGTCAAACTACCCACCATACACGGTCCCCGACCCAGATAATGGGCCCAGGTTAGAACGTCAAGCACGACAGGGTGGTATTTCAAGGATGGCTCCGCCACAGCTAGCGCCATGGTTTCATAGCCTCCCACCTATCCTACACAGACGAACTCAACGTTCAGTGTAAAGCTATAGTAAAGGTTCACGGGGTCTTTCCGTCTTGCCACGGGAACGCTGCATCTTCACAGCGATTTCAATTTCACTGAGTCTCGGGTGGAGACAGCGCCGCTGTCGTTACGCCATTCGTGCAGGTCGGAACTTACCCGACAAGGAATTTCGCTACCTTAGGACCGTTATAGTTACGGCCGCCGTTTACTGGGGCTTCGATCAAGAGCTTCGCCTTGCGGCTGACCCCATCAATTAACCTTCCAGCACCGGGCAGGCGTCACACCCTATACGTCCACTTTCGTGTTTGCAGAGTGCTGTGTTTTTGATAAACAGTCGCAGCGGCCTGGTTACTGCGACCCTCTTCAGCTATAGCTCGCACGAGCCACCAAAAAGGGTGCACCTTCTCCCGAAGTTACGGTGCCATGTTGCCTAGTTCCTTCACCCGAGTTCTCTCAAGCGCCTGAGAATTCTCATCCTACCCACCTGTGTCGGTTTACGGTACGGTCTGCGTAAGCTGAAGCTTAGGAGCTTTTCCTGGAAGCGTGGTATCAGTGACTTCGCCTTAAAGGCTCGTCTCGGTGCTCGGTCTTAAAGGATCCCGGATTTGCCAAAGATCCAAACCTACCGCCTTTCCCCGGGACAACCAACGCCCGGTACACCTAACCTTCTCCGTCCCTCCATCGCACTTACGCGAGGTGCAGGAATATTAACCTGCTTCCCATCGACTACGACTTTCGTCCTCGCCTTAGGGGCCGACTCACCCTGCGCCGATTAACGTTGCGCAAGGAAACCTTGGGCTTTCGGCGTGCGGGTTTTTCACCCGCATTATCGTTACTCATGTCAGCATTCGCACTTCCGATACCTCCAGCAGACTTCTCAATCCACCTTCGCAGGCTTACGGAACGCTCCTCTACCGCGCATAACAAAGTTATGCACCCCAAGCTTCGGTTCAGTGCTTAGCCCCGTTAAATCTTCCCCGCAGACCGACTCGACCAGTGAGCTATTACGCTTTCTTTAAAGGGTGGCTGCTTCTAAGCCAACCTCCTGGCTGTCTGTGCCTTTCCACATGGTTTTCCACTTAGCACTGAATTTGGGACCTTAGCTGTGGGTCTGGGTTGTTTCCCTTTTCACGACGGACGTTAGCACCCGCCGTGTGTCTCCCATACAGTCCGTCTCGGTATTCGGAGTTTGCAATGGTTTGGTAAGTCGCGATGACCCCCTAGCCATAACAGTGCTCTACCCCCGAGAGGATACATATGAGGCGCTACCTAAATAGCTTTCGAGGAGAACCAGCTATCTCCGGGTTCGATTAGCTTTTCACTCCTAATCACACCTCATCCCCTACCTTTGCAACGGGAGTGGGTTCGGGCCTCCAGTGCGTGTTACCGCACCTTCACCCTGGGCATGACTAGATCACCCGGTTTCGGGTCTACTGCCCGCGACTATGCGCCCTTATCAGACTCGGTTTCCCTTCGCCTCCCCTATACGGTTAAGCTTGCCACGAACAGTAAGTCGCTGACCCATTATACAAAAGGTACGCAGTCACTCCTTGCGGAGCTCCTACTGCTTGTACGCACACGGTTTCAGGTTCTATTTCACTCCCCTCTCCGGGGTTCTTTTCGCCTTTCCCTCACGGTACTGGTTCACTATCGGTCGGTCAGTAGTATTTAGCCTTGGAGGATGGTCCCCCCATGTTCAGACAGGGTTTCACGTGCCCCGCCCTACTCGTCTTCACTGGAATGGCCCTTTCAGATACAGGGCTGTCACCTTCTATGGCCGCTCTTTCCAGAGCGTTTTCCTAGAACCAATCCAGCTTAAGGGCTAGTCCGCGTTCGCTCGTCGCTACTGACGGAATCTCGGTTGATTTCTTTTCCTCTGGTTACTTAGATATTTCAGTTCACCAGGTTCGCTTCCAGCAGCTATGTATTCACTGCAGGATACCCGCAAGCGGGTGGGTTTCC